>NZ_JBFEFL010000001.1:2460000-2693770 GCF_040717445.1 Qipengyuania sp. JC766
CTATGCCGACGGGACGGAAGCGACGGTGGGGCAGATGGCGACGGATGTGGCCGCGTTCCTCACCTGGACCGCGGAGCCGACGCTGATCGAACGCAAGCAGACGGGCTGGGCCACGCTTGCCTTCCTGCTGGTTGCCACGATCCTGGCCTATCTCGCCAAGCGGCAGATCTGGTCGGCGGTGAAGCCGAAGAAGGCGAAGGCCTGATCGCTGGCAGCGCGTCATTGCCGGGGGGCGACATGTCCCCCGCCGACTTGAAAGCGCTGGTCCGCACGGTGCCGGACTTTCCGGAACCGGGGATCCAATTCCGCGACATCACCACGCTGATCAGCAGCGGTCCCGGCTTTGCTGCGAGTGTGCGCCTGCTGGCCGGACAAGCGAAGGCCGCCGGCGCCAGCGCCATCGCCGGCATGGAAGCGCGCGGCTTCATCTTCGGCGCTGCCGTCGCTGCCGAACTCGGCATCGGGTTCCTGCCGGTACGCAAGCCCGGGAAGCTACCGATCGCCACGCTCGGCATGGATTACGCCCTGGAATACGGGTCCGACCGTCTGGAGATCGATCCCGGCGCCGTTGTCGAGGGTGACCGTATCAGCATTGTCGACGACCTGATCGCGACTGGCGGCACCGCTATAACTGCGACCGAATTGCTCCGGCAGGCGGGCGCGCAGATCGCGCATGCAGCCTTCGTCATCGATTTGCCCGATTTGGGTGGCGCGACGAGGCTGCGGGACATCGGCATCGCCGTCGACAGCATCATGCAGTTCGAAGGGGACTGAGGCCGATCTTTTTCTCCGAACCGGATAGATCGGCGCGCTTGTGTGTTAGGATGATCGTGAGGGTTACGGACACACGGCGCCGGGTCGCCGTGGAGGGGAGGGCGAAATGGAAATAGCGATCGTTGTCGCCCTCGTCGGCGTGCTCGGCATCGGCGCCCAGTGGATCGCGTGGCGGACCGGGTGGCCTGCCATCGTACTGATGCTCGCAGCCGGTTTCCTTGCCGGGCCGGTTCTCAACATCTTCGATCCCGAACACGCCTTTGGCGAACTGCTCGAACCGATGGTCGCCATCGGCGTCGCGCTGATCCTGTTCGAAGGCGGGCTCAGCCTCGACTTCCGGGAATTGCGCCATTCGGGCGACGGGGTGCTACGTCTCGCCACGATCGGAGTGGCGATCGGCTGGCTGCTCGGCGCCCTTGCCGGATACCACATCGCGCGGCTGGACTGGGCAGTGGCGGTGCTGTTCGGCGGCATCCTGGTGGTCACGGGGCCCACGGTGGTCATACCGCTTCTGCGGCAGGCCAACGTGACGACCAGGCCGGCCTCGATCCTGAAGTGGGAAGCCATCGTGAACGATCCGACCGGCGCGCTCGCGGCCGTCATCGCGTACGAATACTTCCGCAAGACTGCCGAATTCCCGGGCTCGACGATTTTCGAGATCGTTCCCCCGCTGATCATCGCGGCAATCGTCGCAGGTCTGATCGGTTACGGTGCCGCGCGCCTGATCGCCTACACCTTCCCGCGCGGGCTGGTCCCCGAATACCTCAAGGTCCCGGTCCTTTTCACCGTCGTCGTGGCGGTGTTCGTCATCTCCAACCTGATCGAGCACGAGGCGGGACTGGTCGCGGTGACGGTCATGGGCGTCGCGCTGGCCAACATGAACGTCTCCAGCCTCCGGTCGATACATCCGTTCAAGGAGAATATCGCGGTCCTGCTCGTTTCTGGCATCTTCATCCTGCTGTCCGCCTCGCTGACGGTCGACGACCTGCAGGGCTTCAACTGGCGCTTCGGCCTGTTTTTGCTGGCACTGCTGTTCCTCGTTCGCCCGGCGACCATCCTCCTCAGCCTGCTCGGCAGTTCTGTTCCGTGGAACGAGCGCCTGTTCCTCGCCTGGATCGCGCCACGCGGCATCGTGCTGGTGGCGATTTCCGGCCTGTTCGCCCTTCGCCTGGCCGAACTGGGGATCGAGGGCGGGCAGTTGCTGATCAGCCTGAGCTTCGCCGTGGTGGTGACCACGGTTGTCGCGCATGGGTTCACCATCAACCTCGTGGCCAAGCTGCTCGGCATCAAGGGATCGGAACGGCCGGGCTTGTTGATCGTCGGCAGCACGCCGTGGACGGTCGCACTGGCGAACGAGATGAAGGCGCTCGGCACGCCGGTCCTGATTTCCGATTCCAGCTGGCAGAGGCTGGCGATCGCCCGACAGAAAGGCATCGCCTTCTACCACGGCGAGATCCTTAACGAGGCGACCGAGCACAATCTTGACCTGACCCCGTACCAGGTGCTGGTCGCAGCCACGGATAACGAAGCGTACAACACGCTGGTGTGCAACGAGTTCGCGCACGAGATCGGCCGCGATTCCGTCTACCAGCTGGGCGAGGCCGGAACTGGTGACGACCGCCACGCCTTGCCCGAATCCCTGCGCGGCCGCGCCTTGTTCGAGAGCGGCTTCGGCGTCGCCGATGTGCAGCAGCGCCAGCAGATGGGCTGGGTCTTCCGCAAGACGAAGCTGTCGCAGGAATTCAATTTCGACGACGCGCAGCAGAAGCTGCCCGAATCGACGCACATGTTGTTGCTGCTGCGCGATGGCGGCCGCATGCGCTTCTTCACGCACGCGGCGCGTCCCGAACCGCGCGCGGGCGACATCATCATATCCTTCTCACCGCCCCAGCAGCGCACACCCGAAGAAGCGGCCGAACGCCGCAAGGGCAAGCGCAGCGATTCCGATCCTCAAACAGCCTGACCCCGCGAGTTACCATGCAGACAAGAACCGCCCTCCCGCTCCTCGCCCTGGCAACCGCTTTCGGCCTCGCCGCCTGCGACCGTGAGCGCGAGGCACCCGCACCCGAACCGACGGCATCGGAAGAGCCCGAATCGACCCGGTCCATCATCCGCCCCGTCGAAGGCGAACCGGAAGCAACCGTGGACGAGGTTCTCGAGCCCCTGCAGGTAGTGGTCCAGTTCCCGGAAAGCGGGTTCGAGATTCCGCCGGCAGGTATCGAGAAACTGCGAACGGCAATCCGGAGTGCGCAATTCGAGGCGGGCGGGCCGATTGTGATCGGCGGTCATTCGGATGCCGGCGGCAATGATGCGATCAACTTGCGCGTCTCGCGCCAGCGGGCCGAGGCGGTGCGCGACTGGCTGCTCGAAAACGGCGTCGCCGAAGGCAGGATGGAAGTCATCGCCTTCGGAGAGCAGAATCCGCTAAGGCCGAACGCACTGCCCAACGGTCAGCCCGATCCGCGCGGGCGCGCGGCCAACCGGCGGGCCGAAGTGACCATTGGCGAACCGGTCGAGGAACTCGAGCTGTCCGAAACGGACGGTCCGGCCACGCTGGTCGAGAAGCTTGCTGGCGACGGTCAGCAGGACGCTGCGCCCGAGGCAGAGGCGACGAGCGATCGCCCCGCGACACGACCGACCGAATAAGCGCGCTGCAAACCCCATTGACGTAACGGCGTGTGCGGTGGCAATGCGCGCCGGAGCGCGGGTATAGCATAGTGGTAATGCTCCAGCCTTCCAAGCTGGCTAGAGGGGTTCGATTCCCCTTACCCGCTCCATCTTTCGAATGATCGCCGCATTCAGACCGCCATATTATCGATGAGCCGCGTCCCCCCGATGCGTGCCGCGACGAGCAGTTTCATCGCGCGCTCCTGCACCGCTTCCAGTTCCTGGAGGCTTTCCGCATCGGCCAGGGCGGCATAGTCGACCCGTTCGAAGCCGGCGCCAAGCAATTCGTCCTCCAGCATCTGCAAGGTCGGCAGCACTTCCTGCCCGTCCCGGATGCGCGCGATGGCTTCCTGCATCGCTCGCGGAAGGGTGGCGGCGGCGGCGCGGTTCTCCTGCGAGAGGTACCGGTTGCGGCTGCTCATCGCGAGCCCGTCCGCCTCGCGCACGGTCGGTACGCCGATGATGTCGTCCGCATGGGGCCGCGACAGATCGAGGTCGCGGGCCATTCGCCTGATGACCGCGAGCTGTTGCCAGTCCTTCTCCCCGAACAGCGCGATATCGGGGCGCACCTGATTGAACAGCTTGCAGACCACCGTGGCGACGCCGTCGAAATGGCCGGGCCGCTGCGCGCCGCAAAATCCCTCGCTCACTTCGGCAACGCGGATCGTGCTTGCAAACCCTGCGGGATACATCGCGTCGACGCGCGGCGCCCAAAGCAGGTCGACGCCTTCACCTTCCAGCAGCCGGCTGTCCTCTTCCAGCTGGCGGGGATAGGCGTCCAAGTCTTCGTTCGGCCCGAACTGCGTCGGGTTCACGAAAATGGAGACCGCAATCCTGTCCGCCCGCTTCCTTGCTTCGCGCACCAGCGTGAGGTGACCGTCGTGCAGGGCGCCCATGGTGGGGACGAGCGCCAGTGTCTCGCCCGACGCGGTCAGGTCTTTTACGTGATTTCTCAACACATCGAGTTCTGCGGCGGTTTGCAACGGTCGGGTCCTCCGATAGGAACGAGGCTGGCTGCAAGCGTGGCGTGCGGCCCCATTCAAATCAAGCGACGGGAAAGCCTTTCGTGTCCGAACACCGCCCTCATCGTATCACCTTCGCCAACGAAAAAGGCGGCACCGGTAAATCCACCACCGCCGTGCATGTCGCCGTGGCGCTCGCTTATCAGGGCGCCCGCGTGGCGGCGCTCGATCTCGATCACCGGCAGCGTACGATGGACCGTTATTTCGAGAACCGGTCCGAGACCGAACAGCGGCGCGATATCGCTCTTCCCGGGGCCATTTGCGAAGTCGTACCGGGCGGCGATATCGATTCCTTCGAAGCGACGGCAGAACGCTTCGGGGAAGGGGCAGATTTCCTCATCATCGACACACCGGGGCGGGACGATCCGCTGGCGCGCCATGCGGCGACGACGGCGGACACGCTGGTCACGCCGATGAACGACAGTTTCGTCGATTTCGACCTGATCGGGCAAGTCGATGCGGAAAGCTTTCGCGTGCGCAAGCTGAGTTTCTACGCCGAACTGATCTGGGAAGCGCGCAAGGCCCGCGCGATCGATCGGCGACAGGAGATCGACTGGGTCGTCGTTCGCAACCGCATCGGCCATGTCGAGGCGCGCAACCAGCAGCGTATCGAGCGGGCGCTGGGCGAACTGTCGAAACGTGCGGGCTTCCGCACGGTGAAGGGCCTGTCCGAACGCGTGATCTATCGCGAACTGTTCCCGTCGGGCCTGACGCTGCTGGACAAGGGGCATCTGGGCGAACTGGGCACGAGCCATCTCGTCGCGCGTCAGGAGATGCGGACCTTGCTCGCCGGCCTGCATCTCAAGATCCCGCAGGAAAACCGCGCCGAACTGGAGCCCGCCTGACCCATGGTCCGCATCGTCATCCTGTTGGCCGTCCTGATCGTGGTCTTCCGCTGGGTGACGGGACGCTGGCCGTGGTATTACCTGCGACGGACCCGGAGCACGCCCGATCCGGTCGATCGGGCGCGCATGCTTCTGGGGATCGGCAAGAATGCGTCGCCGGCCGATATCCGCGCAGCCCACAGGCGCCGCGTGACCCAGATCCATCCCGACCGTGGCGGATCCGCCCAGGATGTGCATGAAGCCGACGCCGCGCGCGATCTCCTGCTCGCGCAAACCAAGGAACGCCTGCCATGAGCCACGATTTCGATCCCACCGTCCTTCGCGAATACGACATTCGCGGCATCATCGGAGAGACGCTCGGCCCCGACGATGCGCGCGCGATCGGACGCAGTTTCGCGACGCTGCTGCGGCGTGCCGGCGGGTCGAAAGTCGCGGTGGGATATGATGGCCGGGTCAGTTCGCCCATCCTGGAACACGCGCTGGTCGAAGGGCTGACGGCAAGCGGCTGCGATGTCCTGCGCATCGGAATGGGGCCCACGCCCCTCCTCTATTTCGCGGAAGCTTCGCGAGAGGCCGTGCATGGCGGCATCATGATTACCGGCAGCCACAACCCGGCCAACTACAACGGCTTCAAGATGGTCTTCCAGGGACGCCCGTTCTTCGGTGCGGATATCCAGGAGATCGGCAAGCTGTCGGCGGACGGGGACTGGGACGACGGAACCGGCACGGTCAGCGAGGCCGATGTCAGCGAGGAATACCTGGACGCCCTCGTCGCCCCGCTATCCGAAATCGAGGAGGCGAACCTTGCCGGCCTGCGGGTCGGCTGGGATGCCGGCAACGGTGCGGCCGGTCCGATGCTGGCCCGCCTGACGGATCGCCTGCCGGGCGAGCACCACCTGCTCTACACCGATGTCGATGGTGCCTTTCCCAATCACCATCCCGATCCCACGGTCGAGGCAAATCTCGAGGACCTGCGCACCCTCGTGGCGGAGAAGAGGCTCGATTTCGGCATAGCCTTCGACGGCGATGGCGACCGGATCGGCGCTATCGACGGGGAAGGGCGGATCATCTGGGGCGACCAGCTCCTGATGATCTATGCCGAGGACCTGTTGAAGACTCGCCCGGGCGCGACCATCATCGCGGACGTGAAGGCCAGCCGCGCCCTGTTCGATCACGTGGCTGACCACGGCGGGAAGCCGGTCATGTGGAAGACCGGCCATTCCCTGATCAAGGCGAAGATGAAGGAAACCGGATCGCCGCTGGCGGGCGAAATGAGCGGCCACGTGTTCTTCGCAGACACCTATTACGGTTTCGACGATGCCCTTTACGCCGGTATCCGCCTGATGGCTGCGAGCGCCCGCCTGGGCCGCTCAGTCACCGAATTGCGCGGCGGGATGAAGGACATGGTCAACACGCCCGAAATGCGCTTCCGAGTGGACGAGAGCCGGAAGTTCGCCGCTATCGCGGAAGTCAGCGACCGACTGGCCGGTACCGACGCGGACGTCGATGCGACCGACGGTGTGCGGGTCACGAACGACGACGGCTGGTGGCTGTTGCGCGCTTCCAACACGCAGGACGTCCTCGTTGCCCGCGCGGAAAGCGATACCGAAGCCGGTCTCCAACGCCTGATGTCGCAGATCGACGAGCAACTGGCACTTTCCGGACTGGAGCGCGGGCCACAAGCAGGGCATTAAGCGGCATTCGACACGGGGATTGGGTCATGATTCGTTTGCTTCTCACCACGGGTGCCGCTGCATCGCTGTTCGCCTTCGTGCCGGCATCGGCGCAGGAGGAGGGGCAACCCCTTCCCGAGCTTCGGATCCCAGCTCCTGTCCCGATGCAGGTCCAGAACGAGGCGCCAGAAGCGGACTCCGAGGCCGCTGACGATTTCGAACCCTATGACGACGAATTCGACATGTCGGAAATGGACGACGAGCTCGTCGGCGAAATGGCAGGCCTCGCCATGCTCGGTGCGCTGTTCGATGCGCCCGAACTGACGGCCGAGCAGGAAGCGCGCCTGCCGGCGGCCATGCAGGCGGTCCAAACCGCGTTTCCGGACGGCGTGTACAAGCAACTGCTCGACACCATGATGGGTAGCGAAGGCATGTTCGGCGGCTTGCTGGGCGAGGTGGTTGGCAGCGCAATGTCCCCCGGCGATCTGGCCGATGCGCTTGGCCGGGACGAACTTGCTATGGAGAGCCTGTCGCAGGAGGAGCGCATCCGGCTAACCGAACTGCTCGACCCTGATTACGAGGAGCGGACGCAGAAGACGATGGACTCCGTCTTCGATACGATCGGCGATGCGATGTCGTCGATGGAGCCGGCCCTGCGCGAAGGGTATGCCAAGGCCTACGCGACACGGTTCACGCAGGAGCAGCTGACCGAGATCAACGCCTTTCTCGCGACCGATACCGGTGCCTATTTCGCGTCGCAGTCGATCCTGATGTCTGCCGATCCGCACGTGATGCAGGCCACGATGCAGGCCCTTCCGACGATGATGGGCGCCTTGCCGGAGTTGATGATCGGTTTGGAAGGCGCCGTGGCGGACTTGCCGGAGCAGAAAACCTACGACGCGCTTACGGTAACGGAACGCGCGGAAATCGCCGAAATGCTCGGGATCGAGCTTTCGCAACTCGAAGCGGACATGCGGCGCGCCGAGAACCCGCCTGCTATAAGCACCATGTCTCTCGACGAAGACGAGGAAGAGCTCGTAGACGAGGACGATATCTGAGCATCCCGATTTCGTTCCTGTTCCGTCGCCACGAACCGGTCAGGCAGGCGCTCCTGCCATGACCGGGACCATACGGGTCCCGCACGAGATCGAGGCCTGGTTCGCAGGCCGCGACTGGCGTATCCGTTCGCACCAGCATGACATGTTCGCGGCCGCCCGATCCGGCCGGCATGCACTTCTCGTGGCGGATACGGGGGCCGGGAAAACGCTGGCGGGTTTCCTGCCTACGCTGGCCGACTTCTGCCCCTCCGTGACGGGAGAGGTCGGACCGCCGGAAGGCCTGCACACGCTCTATGTCTCCCCATTGAAGGCGCTCGCGCACGATGTGCAGCGCAACCTTGTCGCACCTGTCGAGGAGATGGGCCTCCCGATCCGAATCGAGACACGCAGTGGCGATACGCCTTCCGACCGGAAGCGGCGACAGCGGGAAAAGCCGCCGCATATCCTCCTGACGACGCCTGAGTCGCTGTCGCTGCTCCTGTCCTATCCGGAAAGCTTCGACCTGTTCGCGTCGCTCAAGCGCATCGTGATCGACGAGGTGCATGCCTTCGCCACCGGCAAGCGGGGCGACCTTCTGGCGCTGGCTCTGTCACGGCTTCAGGCGCTTGCGCCCGCCATGCAGCGCGCGGCGCTGTCCGCCACCGTGGCCGATCCGGATGGCTACCGGGACTGGCTTGCACCCGACGGAGATGTCGACCGGGTGACGCTGGTGATCGGGGAGAAGGGCGCCGACCCGCAGGTCGATATCCTGTTACCGGACGAGGAACGCGTGCCGTGGGGCGGCCATGCGGCGACGTGGGCGATTCCGCAATTGATCGACCTAATCCGCGCGAACCGAACCACGCTGGTCTTCACCAACACCCGTTTCCTGGCGGAGTACATCTTCCAGCACATCTGGGATGCCAATGAGGAGAACCTGCCGATCGGCATCCACCACGGATCGCTCAGCAAGGAAGCGCGCCGCAAGGTGGAAGGTGCGATGGCGCGTGGCGAGCTGAGGGCGCTCGTCGCGACCGCCAGCCTCGACCTCGGCGTCGACTGGGGCGATGTCGATTGCGTGGTCCAGATGGGAGCTCCCAAGGGATCGAGCCGCCTGCTCCAGCGGATCGGCCGGGCGAACCACCGGCTGGACCTGCCCAGCAGGGCTGTGCTGGTCCCCGGCAACAGGTTCGAGTTTCTGGAGGCCACTGCGGCGCGGGACGCCGTGGAAGAGGGCCAGCGGGATGGCGAGGACTTCCGGGCAGGTGGGCTGGACGTGCTCGCCCAGCACGTGATGGCGTGCGCATGTGCGGCGCCGTTCGACGAGGAAGCCCTGCTGAGGGAAATCCGGTCCTGCACCAGCTATGCCTGGGTCGACGAGGCCGTTTGGGACCGTGTGCTGAACTTCGTCGCCACCGGGGGCTACGCGCTGCGCGCCTACGACAAGTTCCGGCGCATCGTACGGGACCGCCTGGGCGTATGGCGCCTGGCCCATCCCGAACATGCCGCGAGGCACCGGCTGAATGCCGGCATCATCATGGACGGCGAAATGCTGACCGTGCGGTTCCGCAACGGTCGGCAGCTTGGCAGGGTCGAGGAACGCTTCGCTGCGCAGCTTTCGCCCGCCGATACCTTCGCCTTTGCCGGGACGAGCCTCGAGGTCGAGCAGGTCAAGGACATGGAAGTAATCGTGCGCGCATCGACGAAGAGCGCGATGATCCCGTCCTATGGCGGCGCGCGACTGCCATTGACGACCCATCTGGCGGACCGGGTCCGCGCCATGCTGCAGGATCGGCCCGGATGGGCGCGCTTTCCCGACGACGTTCGCGAATGGCTGGAAATGCAGGACTGGCGCAGTCGGCTGCCCGGACCGGACGAGCTGCTGGTGGAAAGTTTCCCCCACGGCGGGCGGGAATACACGGTGTACTACACTTTCGAAGGATGGAACGCGAACCAGAGTCTGGGCATGCTCATCACCCGCCGCATGGAGGACAGGGGGCTGCTTCCGGGCGGCTTCGTGGCGAACGATTACTCGCTGGCCGTATGGGGGCTGCGGCCGGTGACCGATCCGGCACCGCTCCTGTCACCCGATATCCTGACGGAGGAATTCGTGGACTGGGTACAGGACTCCCAATTGCTGCGCCGCGCATTTCGCGAAGTGGCCGTGATCGGCGGGCTGGTGGAGCGCCAGCATCCAGGGAAGCGCAAGACCGGCAAGCAGGTGACCTTTTCGACCGACCTGATCTACGACGTGCTGCGAAAGCACGAGCCGGACCACCTGCTGCTGGAAGCGGCCTGGGCGGATGCACGGGCGCGCATGACGGATGTCGGCCGGCTCGGGGACCTCTTGGACAGGTCCGCGGACCAACTGATCCACGTGGAGCTAGACCGGGTCAGTCCGCTCGCCGTGCCGGTCATGGTCATGATCGGGCGGGAAAGCGTGCCGCAGGGCGCGGTCGACGACGAGTTGCTGCTGGAAGCGGAAAGCCTCGCCGATGCCGCGATGCGATCGGAAACGCTGGACTAGATCGGACGGCCGAACTCCCGGTACTTCTCGTTGCCCACGAAGCCGAACTTCGTGACCCCACTCGCCCTGATGGTCTTCATCGTACGGACTGAGATGTCATAGCTGGCGAGTGCCATCGGTTCGAACTGGAGCTCGGGTTCCACATCGAGTTGCGTGCTCGCTCTCAGAAGCGTGCTCAGCTGCGTGCCACCGACCGGCGTGCCGTTCCACAGGATGCGATCGCTCTCGTCGATCACGATCTTGTTTTTCAGAGGATCGAGTGTGGGACGCGGGCAATCGGCACAATCCTGCGGCAGCTCTACGTCGACCGAGTGAGTGGCGACCGGAATGGTGATGATGAACATTATGAGGAGAACCAGCAGGACGTCGATGAGGGGCGTCGTGTTCATTTCGCCCATGGGAGTGTCGAACTTGGCCATGATATCCTCCTGCAGTTTATGTCATGGTACTACATAACACGATCATTACGGCTTTTTGGAGGCGGGAGATGACCGCCTGACTGATGGCGCTGCAGGACATATGATCGGTTCCCGAGATGAGCATACGAAAAGGGCGGGAATTTCTTCCCGCCCTTCGAGTGTTCCTGATTGGAAGCCGCGTCCTATTCGGACTTGCCGAAGGTCCGGTACTTCTCGTTGCCGACGAACCCGAACTTGGTCACGCCCGACGCCTTGATGATGTTGAGCGTACGGATCGAGAGATCGTAACTCGCGAGTGCTTCAGGCTCGTACTGAAGCTCGGGCTCCGGATCCATCTGCGTCGTGATCTGCAGGTTGCGGACCAGTTCGCCTTCCGAGATCGGGTTGCCGTTCCAGAGGATTTCGCCCGACTGCAACAGGATGATCTTGTTGCGATCCGGTTCGATCTGGTCCGGCGGCGGAGGGGTGTTGTCCGGTTGCGGCAGGTCGATGTTCACCGCGTGCGTAGCCACCGGGATGGTGATGATGAACATGATGAGGAGCACGAGCAGCACGTCGATAAGCGGCGTGGTGTTCATTTCCATCATCGGTTCGCCGTCGTCGCTACCGCCTGACATTGCCATGGGTTGGTCTCCTGAAAGTTCTCGTGTTCCGCCCGATCAGCCTGGATCGACCGGATTGGAAATGAAGCCGACGGTGGGATAACCGGCGCGCTGGATGGTGTAGATCGTGCCGGCGATACACCGCCACGGAGCGTTGACGTCGCCGCGGATGTGAACCTGCGGGATCATTTCTGGGTTCTGAAGCAGCGCTTCGGCGCCGCCCGCCCTCTGCACGAGACCGTCGAGACGATCGAACGAGCTCTGGTACAGTTCCTCGGACGTCACCGGAGTGGTGTTGTTGTAATAGATCCGGCATTCGCCATCGCGAGAGGCGCCCTGGTAGCCCTCCTGACCCGCGCTGAGCCCCTGGCTGTCGCTCGTCGAAACGGTCAGCAGGAGATTCTCGACCTTGTCTTCCGACTCGATGGTTTCGAGGATCGGGATCTCGAGCTTGTCGATCGTCTGGATTGCGACGGGAACGGCGATGAGGAAGATGATCAGGAGCACCAGCATGACGTCCACGAGGGGCGTCGTGTTGATGTCTGACATCGGGGCTCCTTCTTCCCCTCCGAGTGCAACTGCCATGTCTTACTTTCCTAACCTGATTGGCGCCTGAAGTTTATCCGCCTTTGAAGGCCGGGAGGTGCGCATCCTGTCGCACCTCCCGGTATCTCAGCCGGATGTTCAGGGCTTCTTCGGGGTGGTCGTGGTCGTGGTCGTCGCCGTGGGGCTCTTGACGGTACCCGCAGCAGTCGTGCCGGCCGGCTTAGCCGTGGCGGGGGCGGTCTTGGCAGCCTTCGAAGCCTGTTGGGTCGACGCACCGGTCATGAGGGCCGGCTTCACTTCACCGTTCGAGCTCATATAGGCGAGCAGGTCGGTCGAGAAACCGCTCAGACGCGCCGCGATCTTGCGGTTGCGGCTCTGCAGCCAGTTGTAGGCCATGACGGCCGGAACCGCGACGAGCAGACCGATGGCGGTCATGATCAGGGCTTCACCGACCGGGCCGGCGACCTTGTCGATCGAGGCCGAACCGGCGAGGCCGATGTTGATCAGGGCGCGGTAGATACCGATCACCGTACCGAGCAGACCGATGAACGGCGCGGTCGCACCGGTGGTCGCGAGGAACGGCAGGCCGCCGGCGAGCTTCGTGTTGATCGAGGCTTCCGAGCGGGCAAGCGAACCGTGAAGGTAATCGTGCGATTCGGTCTTGTCGGTCATCTTGCGGTGCTCGGCGTCGGCCTTGAGGCCATCGTCGACGAGCTGGCGCCATGCGCTGTTCTGGTCGAGCTTCTTCGCGCCTTCCGGGAGCGAATTGGCGCGCCAGAAGCTGGTCTGCACATCCTTGTACTGGTTCAGGATCTTGTTCTGTTCGAGCAGCTTCGTGATCAGGATGTAGAACGAACCGACGGACATGATGACGAGCACGGCCAGAATCGACCACGCGATCGGGCCGCCCTGTTCCATGGCTTCCCAGAATCCGAATTCATTCACCACCTCGGTGTCCGCTCCTGCGGCAGTAAGCATTTCGATAATCATTGCGAGTTTCCTCTCAGGATAAAGGTCGGTTCAAGAGTTCAATCAAACAAACGTCTGACGGATGGTTACTGCGGGATTTGCCACTGAACGGTACCAGAAAAGGTTCCGTCGGTCCTGTTCCCGCTGCTGTCGGTAGCGGCATTGAACCGGGCACGGCTCTGCACCAAAGAGCAAGTCGCGTCTTTGAGGGTAGACGGAGCGCTACCGCCGGTGACCGAACATGAGGTCACACGTCCATTCGATCCCACATTGACGCGGAAGCTCACGGTCCCCTCATAATCGCGATTGATCCAGCTCGAGCGATAATCGCTGTCGCGCACCCAGCCGCCATTGCTGGGGGTCGGAGGCTTCGGCGGCGCGGCCGGCGGCGGCGGCGGCGGGCAGGTCGCACTGACCGGCACCGTCTGGCCGTTCGGGCACGTCTTGGTAGCCGGCGGCGGCGGCGGACAGGCCTGTCCGATCGGGACGACACGACCGTTCAAGCAAGTCTTGGACGTCGGCTCGTCACGCGGATTCGGATCGAAATTCGAGAAATCCGGCGGATCGGGCGTGAAATCACGCGGCGGCGGTGCTTCCGACAGGCGGTTCGGCTGCGGCGGGATGACCACCGGCTGCTCGACACTCTGCGGCTCGTCCGGCGGAGGCGGGGGAGGGGTTTCCTCCGGTTCCGGCTCTTCCGGTTCTTCTTCGATATCGACCGTGGTCACGGTCTCCTGCACCTTTTCGAATGCGCTCTGTGCCAGGCCGGTAACCAGCAAGAAGCCGATACCCACGTGGATCAATCCGACGATGATCAACGCGATAATCCTGTTGGAGCTCATCTCCTGGTCAGCATAGGCCATTCGGTTGCATCACTCCGTTATCAGCGTCGCGTTCACTGCGACGTAGCTACCCAAATGCAAGGTGCGAAACCCTGCGAAGTTCCCATCCCCTCCATCACGAACATTGCGCAAACGGAAGGGAGAACGCAACGTTCAAAGTTGCGCCCGGGCCATCGTCCCCACGACAGGCCCGGATTCCGCGGATCATTAGCCACCCGATTTCTATCCCGCAATCGCTTTTCCGGTTAACGTCGGATTCACGGCCGGGCAGGTGAACTGCGCCGGAGGCGATTCGCCATAATTTTTCACCGAGCTGGGAAAACCCATGAATTTCAGACGGATGTTCTTTGTCCCTGCCTGTCTTGCCATTGTCGTCGGCTGTTCGACATTGCCGCTCGGTGAGGCGTCGGGACAGGAAATCCCCATGATGCCCCAGCCGACCTATGCCGATCTGGCAGGTCTGGTGGACGAGACCGAACTGGTGGTCCGGGCTGAGATTCGCGACCAGATCCGCCTCGCTCCGGAACGCGCGCCGGACGTGGCTCCGGGGATGGCGCGCCTATATATAGAAGCGCGCACGGGAGCCCTCCTCTCCGGATCGGTGCCGGTTGGCGAAACCCTGCGCTACCTTGTCGATGTACCGCTGAGGTCCGATGGCAAGGTGCCCAAGCTGAAGAAGCAGCAGGTCCTCCTCTTCGCCCGCCCCGTGCCCGGTCGCACGGACGAGCTGCAACTCGTAGAGCGTGACGCGCAGCTGGCATGGACGCCCGAACTGGAAAGCCGGCTCCGTCCGATCCTGGCCGACTTCATCGCGCCCGATGCCCCGCCGGTCATCACCGGCGTGAGCGAGGGGATGTCGATCGAAGGCAATCTTGCCGGAGAGACCGAAACGCAATTCTTCCTTTCGACAGAGCGAGGCGAACCGGTATCCCTTACCATCCTTCGGCGTCCCTCCGCACAGCCGCAATGGGGCGTTTCCTGGTCCGAACTCGTGGTCCAGTCCGACAGCGCGCCAGCACCGCGGACGGTGGGCTGGTATCGTCTGGCCTGCTCGCTTCCGCGAACCTTGCCGCAGGGGATCATGCTGACGGACGATGCCGCCGCCCGGCTGAGGGCGGAACGCGATTACGCTTTCGTGCTGGAACAGCTGGGATCCTGCGAGCGCAACCGGACCTAGGGGCCGTAGAAGACTTTCTGGTTCCCATCGGTCGGTGTTCGGCGCTACCGGCGCCGGCATGTCGACCGAGAAAACGCCACTGCGCATCGCCATAGCCGGGCTGGGAACCGTCGGGACCGGCGTCATCCGGCTGATCGATTCGAACAGCGACCTGCTTGCCGAACGGGCGGGCCGGGCGATCGAGATCGTCGCCGTCAGTGCGCGAGAGCGCCATCGGGAACGCGGCGTCGCCATCGACCGGTTCGCCTGGGAAGACGACATGACCGCGATGGCACGGCGCGACGACGTCGATGTCGTGGTCGAACTGGTCGGCGGTTCGGACGGGCCGGCACTCACGCTGGCGCGCGATACACTTTCGGCCGGCAAGGGGCTGGTGACGGCCAACAAGGCGATGATCGCCCATCACGGGCTCGAACTCTCGCGCCTTGCGGAAAGCAAGGGCGCCCCGCTCGCTTTCGAAGCGGCTGTCGCGGGCGGCATCCCGATCCTCAAGGGCCTTCGCGAAGGCGCCGTGGCCAACCGGCTGACGCGTCTTTACGGCGTCCTGAACGGGACTGCCAATTTCATCCTGTCGAGCATGGAAGAAAAGGGTGCCGACTTCGCCGTAGCTTTGGAGGAGGCCCAGCGCCTCGGCTACGCCGAAGCGGATCCGGGCTTCGACATCGACGGCACCGATGCCGCGCACAAGCTGTCCATTCTCGCCGCGCTCGCCTTCGGGTCGGAGCTCGACTACGCGTCCGTCGCCACGCACGGAATAGATAGGGTGCGTGCGGCCGATATCGTGCAGGCGGACGCGCTCGGCTATGTCATCCGGCTCGTCGCAATGGCCGATATGGACGGTTCACGTGGCGACGGTGCTTCGCTCATGCAGGAAGTCCGCCCCTGCCTCGTCCCACGCGGGCATCCGCTCTCCCATGTGACGGGCGCGACCAACGCCGTGGTGGCCGAGGGCAATTTCGTCGGGCGGCTGCTGTTCCAGGGTGCGGGTGCCGGAGACGGCCCGACGGCCAGTGCGGTCGTCGCCGACCTCGTGGATATTGCGAGGGGGACCGCCGGGCACGCCTTCTCGATTACGGCGGACGCCCTGTCCCCGTCGCCTGCCGCCGATCGCGGCGCGCGCACGGGTCGCAATTACATCCGGTTCGCGGTCAAGGACCGGACCGGCGTGCTTGCGGAAATCACGGCCGCAATGCGCGATTCCGGCGTGTCGATAGAGAGCCTGATCCAGAAGGGCCGCTCCGACAATGGCGGAGAAGTGCTGGTCGCCATGGTAACGCATGATGGCGAATGGCGCTGCGTCGAGCAAGCGGTCGAAATCCTCAACAGGTCCGAGGATCACACCGCCGAACCCCTCGTCATGCCGATCCTGGGAGCCTAACCCTCCGGCTCCGGATCGCGCGCCACAGGATTATCGACCGGCTCGGATTGCGGGGTGGGCGCATTCGGATCGTCCAGCGGTACGAGTCCGTGTCCTACGCGGTCCGCGTCCGATCCCGGCGGTGTATCGGGCAGTGACGCGAAATCGATGATGTAGGCAGGCGGCTTCGGACAGGGCGGGATGAAGCAGCCGCGCGCAACGACCGGACCGGGATATTTCGGCTCCAGATCGGGCGCGCGCGGCAGGCCGTCATCGGTGTTGATACCCAGTTCGGTATCGGACGCGATGCGATACTTTTCCGGATCGTCCGGCCTCCTCGCGCACACGACGATCGTACCGTCCTCGCCGGGATCGCATCGTGGCGCGGGCTTGGGGGGAGGAGGGCCGTAGGCCTCGCGCGCCGCGTCCAGAACCTCCTGCGTATTAGAATCGGGCTCTGCGGGCTCGGATTGCGCAAAGGCCGGGCTGCCCGCGCACAGCGAGGCCAGCATTGCCGCCACGGCCATTCTCGACATTGCCATGAGGCCCCCCTAAGCGACTTGCGCGAAGCCCCGAGACAACCGGTAAAGGATTGAACGCCCCATGAATGCCCATGACGCAGCGACCGAAAGCCAGCTCGATAGGGTCCTCGTCCTCGAACTCGTGCGAGTCACGGAGGCTGCGGCCGTCGCGGCGGCCGACTGGATCGGACGCGGCGACGAAAAGGCGGCCGATGCCGCCGCGGTCGAGGCCATGCGGCGCGCGTTCGACAAGCTGTACATGGACGGCACGGTGGTGATCGGCGAGGGCGAGCGGGACGAAGCGCCCATGCTCTATATCGGCGAGAAGGTCGGCGGTGCTCCCGGCAAGGGCCCGCGCATCGACATCGCGCTCGATCCGCTGGAAGGTACCACTATCACCGCCAAGGCCGGGCCCAACGCTCTCGCCGTCCTCGCCGCCGCGGAAGAAGGCTGCCTTCTCAACGCGCCCGATACCTACATGGACAAGCTGGCCATCGGTCCCGGTTATCCGGAAGGCATCATCAGCCTCGAGAAGAGCGCGACCGAGAACGTGACGGCCCTGGCCGAGGCCAAGGGCGTGGCTCCGAACCTCATCAATGTGTGCGTCCTGGACCGGCCGCGGCACTCGGACATCATCGCGGAACTGCGATCGCTGGGATGCGGGGTCACCTTGATCGGGGACGGAGACGTGGCAGGCGTCATCGCGACGACCGATCCTGACACCACGATCGACATGTATATGGGCCAGGGCGGCGCACCGGAAGGCGTGCTGGCTGCGGCGGCGCTGCGATGCGTGGGCGGACAGTTCAACGGCCGGCTGGTCTTCCGGAACGAGGATGAAAAGGCGCGGGCGCGCAAATGGGGTATCGAGGATCTCGACAGGATCTACCTGCTCGAAGATCTCGCGAAGGGGGATTGCATCTTCGCGGCGACCGGCGTCACGTCCGGGTCTCTGCTGGACGGCGTGAAGATGCTGCCGGGCGGGGTCATGACCACCGACAGCGTCGTGATGCGCGCCAGCAGCGGCACGGTCCGCTGGATCCGGGGCGAGCACCGGATCGGGTGAAATAGCGGGACGCGTCACTGTTGCATTCGCATGACAAAGGCTAAGCCCCGCGCGAACCGATTCGTGCTTCAGCCGGGGAAAACGATCTTCATGAAACTGATGGCCGCCAACTCCAATCTCCCGCTGGCCCGGGCGATTGCAGCCTATCTCGAAATGCCGCTGTGCGATGTCAGCGTGCGCCGGTTCGCGGACGAGGAAATCTTCGTAGAAATCCACGAGAACGTGCGGGGCGAGGATGCTTTCGTCCTCCAGTCCACCAGCTTCCCGGCGAACGACAACCTCATGGAGCTGCTGATCTGCGTCGATGCGCTCAAGCGCGCCTCGGCCCGGCGGATCACCGCCGTGGTGCCGTATTTCGGCTATGCCCGGCAGGACCGGAAACCCGGGCCGCGGACGCCGATCAGTGCCAAGCTGGTCGCCAATCTGATCACCGAAGCCGGTGCCGATCGCGTGCTGGCCGTCGATCTGCACGCCGGGCAGATCCAGGGATTCTTCGATATCCCGACGGACAATCTTTACGCGGCGCCCGTCATGGCGGCCGATATCCAGGCCCGCTACGGCGATCAGCAACTGATGGTCGTCAGCCCCGACGTGGGCGGCGTGGTGCGCGCGCGGGCGCTGGCCAAGCGGCTCGACAATGCCCCGCTCGCCATCGTCGACAAGCGGCGCGATCGTCCGGGCGAATCCGAAGTGATGAACATCATTGGCGAGGTGAAGGGTCGCCACTGCATTCTGATCGACGATATCGTCGACTCGGGCGGTACGCTCTGCAATGCGGCTTCGGCCCTGCTGGAAGCCGGTGCGAGCTCTGTCGCCGCGTATATCACGCACGGTGTCCTGTCGGGCGGCGCGGTCGCAAGGGTCGACGGCTCCGAACTGACCGAACTCGTCATCACCGACACGATCCGGCCGCTCGACGCAGTGCTGGACAGCGAGAAAATCCGCATTCTCACGATCGCACCGCTGATCGGCGAGGCGGTTCGCCGCATCGCGGACGAAAGCAGCGTGAGCTCGCTGTTCGACTAGGTCCGCCTATGGCTGGCGCAGCTGAGCGCCGGTCTTCCGGCGACCCCAGGGCGGGGCATCGTCCGGCCCCAAACGCTCCAGCTCTTCCAGCCGCCGCGATTGCCGATGTTCCAGGTTCATCGTCATGATCGGCGGCTTCGCCGCGGCGAAACGCTTCGGCGTCTGGCGGAAAAAGGCGGTGAATTCCCTGATGAGGTGGGACTGGTCGGAATAGCGGGCGATGACCTCTTCCGCTTCCTGCTCGTCCGCCACCCCGCATAGCTGCGCCCCCAGATCGAGCGCGCGGGCCCTGCGCAAAACCTGCTTCGGGGTAAGCCCGAAGTCACGCTTGATGCGCCGCTCAAGTTGCCGCACCCCGATGCCGTGGCTTTCCGCAAAGCCGGAAATAGACATGTTCGGATCGGTAAAGGCGCCAAGGTCGAAAGCCGTCGTGACAGCGTCGGGATGCCGCGGTTGCCTTCGTTCGATGAGATCGGTGAGAATGCCTTCGATGATCTCGAACGCGCGGTCCGGTCTCATCTCGGCATCTTTCAGTTCGTGGAACTCTTCCAGTTCAAGGCCCATCGCCCTGACCGATTCGATCCGGTCGACGATCGTGTCCGCGTGAAGCCCCGTCAGGCAATGCAGGGCACCGGCTCGCACGCTCACGCCGAGGACGAGTATCGGACCCGTCGATTTGCATGGCATGGCCTGGGACTGGGGCCCGACAAGGTAAATCCTGTTGGCAAACTGGACTTCGCCGTCTTTCGTGGCGAGGCTCCACTGCGCGCCCGTGAACAGGCGCAGCGTGGCCGTGTCGTTGCAGAAGCTGCAATCGAGCGCGCTCTTGCCGTGCCATGCCACGTTGGTCGCATGAATCCTGCTGAACCAGGGGCGCAGTTCCGGTTTGAGCTGCCTGTGATAGGAAAGCGGGATCCCGTCGGGCGTCGAACCGGTGTTGAGTTGCGCTTCGCCTGTTGCCGTGCTTTCGAACCGCACGTCGTCTTCCCCTATGCAGCTGGTCATTTCTCGGATGGCCATCGAACTGCAGTCGATCTTTGTTAGGAATACCTTTGAGCAGAAAGAAGTTTCCCGCAAGTCCCGTTGGAAAGGGCGGCGTCGACCGTGACATCGAGCTGGCCGAGCGCCTTGCCGATGCGGCCGGTGCGATCATCAGGCCGGCCTTTCGTGCCGACTGGAAAGACGAGCGCAAGATTGACGCGTCGCCCGTAACGGACATCGACCGTGCCGCGGAAGCGGCCATGCGCGCGATCATCGAAACGGACCGTCCCGATGACGGCATCATCGGGGAGGAATACGGGACGCTGAACGAGAATGCCGGGCGGCAATGGGTGCTTGACCCGATCGACGGGACGATCAGTTTCATGGCCGGCCGCCCGATCTTCGGGACGCTTGTCGCGCTGATGCAGGACGGCTGGCCGGTGCTGGGCATCATCGACCAGCCGATCGCGGGCGAGCGCTGGGTCGGGGCAATCGGGCGTCCGACGACCTTCAACGGGCAGCCTGCAAAGGCGCGCAGTTGCGCGGCGCTGGACTCCGCCGTTCTCGCGACCAGCAGCCCGCATTATTTCGGCGCGTCCGAGGCGGAAGGCTACATGGCTCTCGCATCGGCGGTCGGCGGCAATGCCAAGCAGGCGATGATCATCTATGGCGGGGATTGCTACAATTACGGCCTGCTCGCCTCGGGTCATCTCGACATCGTGTGCGAGGCGGGTCTGTCGCTCTATGACTACGCGGCGCTCGTACCGGTTGTGGAAGGGGCCGGCGGGACGATGAGCGACTGGCAGGGCAATCCGCTCGACGCGCAAAGCGACGGCACGGTCATCGCTCTCGGAGATCCCGCCAGGCTGGAAGACGTGCTGGAGGCGATGGGTTAGGTCATGCCGAAAGAAGCAACGATACGCACGATTGTCATCACGGGTGGAGGCGCCGGCATCGGGCGTGCCAGCGCGCATTACTTCCTGGAGAGGAACTGGCGCGTCTGCGTGCTCGACAAGGACGAGGATGCGCTTGCCGAGATGAGGCAAGCCCATGCGCGCTCCGAATTGCTATGCCTTGGCTGCGATGTCGGTCGGGAGGATGACGTCGGGGAAGCCTTTGCCCAGATCGCCGACTGGCTCGGCGACGGCCCGCTCGACTGCCTCGTCAACAATGCCGGAATTGCCGATCCCTATTGCGGACCGCTGGAGGACCTCCATCTCGGCGACTGGCAGCGGTGGATCGATGCAAGCCTGACGGCCGCATTCCTGTGCAGTCGTTCCGCCATCCCATTGCTGCGGCGGGCAGACCGGACGAGCATTGTGAATATCTCCTCCACCCGCGCGATCATGAGCGAGGAGAACACCTTCGCCTATTCCGCCGCCAAGGGTGGGCTCGACGGCTTGACGCATGCGATGGCCGTCTCGCTCGGGCCGCAGATCCGGGTAAACGCCGTGCTCCCCGGCTGGATAGAGACCGGCCCCTGGCAGAAGGAAGCAGACCGCACCGACGGAGCGCACCGACCGGTGGACCGGGACCAGCATCCGGCAGGGCGGGTCGGCCGCCCCGAGGATATCGCGCAGACGATCGAGTTCTGCATCGAGTCCGGCTTCGTGACGGGTCAGCAGATCGTCGTCGACGGCGGGATGACGCGAAAGATGATTTATGCCGGCTGAGCAGCGCCTTTCCGGCAGGATCGCGCTGGTTACCGGCGCCTCGCGCGGCCTCGGGTTCGAGATCGCGAAGCGGCTGGTGACGGAAGGTGCCCAGGTCTGGATGAATGGCCGCGACGCAGACGGACTGCGGCGGGCGGCGGACGATATCGGGGCGGGCGCCCTGCCGATCGCCTTCGACATCTGCGATGATAAGGCCACGGCGGGGGCGTTCGACACAATCGCCAGCGAGACCGGTCTCGACATTCTCGTCAACAATGTCGGCAACAGGGATCGCCGGAATATCGCAGAGCTGCGCCGGCCGGACTTCGAGGCCCTGCTGCGCAGCAATCTGGTCGCCCCGTTCGATCTTGCGCGCAGGGCGGCGCCCTTGATGGAAGCGCGCAAGTACGGGCGCGTGATCAACATCACTTCGATCGCCGCGGAAATCGCCCGCGGGGACGTGCTATACACGGCGGGCAAGGGCGGACTTGCCGCGATGACCCGCGCTTTGGCGGCGGAGCTTGGCCCGCGCGGGATCACGGTCAACGCCGTCGCGCCGGGCTATTTCGCGACCGAAGCCAATTCGGAAATGGTCGAGGACGAGACCGTCACCGCGCATCTGGAGCGCCGCACCTCGCTCGGGCGCTGGGGCAGGCCGGACGAGATCGCGGGCGCGGTGGCCTTTCTCGCCTCGCCTGATGCCTCCTATGTGACGGGCCAGTCGATCGCCGTCGATGGCGGCTATCTGAGCCACTTCTGAGCGCGCAACGCGCTTGCATTCTAGCGCCAAACCGCTATGTGGCGCGGCTTCACCGACACATGAATCGGAGACCGGCCTGGCGACAAGGGCTGCCAGGGCTGGTCCTATGTGTCTCTGACCAAGGAGATGAAAATGCCCAAGCTGAAGACCAAGAGCGGTGTGAAGAAACGCTTCAAGATCACCGCCAATGGCAAGGTCAAGCACGGTGTTGCCGGCAAGCGCCACCGCCTGATCAGCCACAATGCGAAGTATATCCGCCAGAACCGCGGTACCGACGTGCTGGCCGAAGCCGACACGAAGGTCATCAAGAAGAAATGGGCCCCGTACGGGCTCGACTGATTCACCGCGCTAAAGGAGATATACCATGCCACGCATCAAGCGCGGGACGACCACCCGCACCAAGCACAAGCGGCTTCTGGAACAGGCGAAGGGCTATCGCGGCCGTCGCAAGAACACCATTCGCATCGCGCGTCAGGCCGTCGAAAAGGCGGGCCAGTACGCCTATCGCGACCGCAAGATCAAGAAGCGCAATTTCCGCGCTCTCTGGATCCAGCGCATTAACGCGGCCGTGCGCGCCGAAGGCCTGACCTATTCGCAGTTCATGCACGGCGTTAAGCTCGCCGGCATCGAACTCGACCGCAAGGTCATGGCCGACCTCGCCATGAACGAGGAAGCCGCGTTCAAGTCGATCATCTCGCAGGCCAAGGACGCGCTTCCGGCCTGATCCCGAGACCGTTTCGAAAAGAGGAAGCGCCATCCCGCCCGGGTTGGCGCTTTTTCTTTGCCCGCCATTCGTCTAGCGAGCCTCCCGATATGAGCACCGAACAGGAAACCAAAGTCACCGACACGCTGGAGCGGCTGCACCGCGCCGATAGCGTCGAGGATGTCGAAGCCATCCGGGTAGAGGCGCTGGGCAAGCAGGGCTGGCTCAACCAGCTGATGAAGACGCTCGGCAAGATGAGCCCGGACGAGCGCCAGACCGAGGGGCCGCGCCTGCAGGGGATGCGGGGGCGGGTGGCCGAGGCGATCGAGGATCGCAAGGCGGTGCTGGAAGCGGCGGCGCTGGAAGCGCAGCTGGCGCGCGAGACGGTGGACCTGACGCTGCCCGCGCCCGAGACGCCGCGCGGCACGGTCCACCCGGTCAGCCAGGTCATGGACGAACTGTCTGAAATCTTTGCGGATCTCGGCTTCTCCGTCGCCACGGGGCCGGAGATCGAGGACGACTGGCATAACTTCACTGCGCTCAACATGGCCGAGACCCACCCGGCCCGCGCGATGCACGATACCTTCTATTTCCCCGACACGCGCCCCATGGCGAGTGTACACGCGGATGCGGAAGAAGCGCTCGATGGTACGCCGGACGCAGGCCTGAACGCCGGTGCGGCGCGTATGCTGCTGCGTACCCACACCTCCCCGGTCCAGATCCGCGGGATGAAGGAGCAGGGCGCGCCCATCCGGATCATCGCGCCGGGCCGCGTGTATCGCAGCGACAGCGACGCAACGCACACGCCGATGTTCCACCAGATCGAAGGGCTGGTGATCGACGAGGGGATCCATCTCGGCCATCTCAAGTGGACGCTGGAAACCTTCCTCAAGGCGTTCTTCGAGACCGACGACATCGTCCTGCGCCTGCGCCCCAGCTACTTCCCCTTCACCGAGCCGAGCGTGGAAGTCGATGTCGGCTATTCGCGCGACGGTGCGCGCCGGGTCGTGGGCGGCAATGGCGATGCGCCTGGCCATGAATGGATGGAGTTGCTGGGCAGCGGGATGGTCAATCGCCGCGTGCTCGAATTCGCCGGCGTCGATCCGGACCGCTATTCGGGCTTCGCGTGGGGCCTGGGTGTCGACCGTCTCGCCATGCTCAAATACGGGATGGACGATCTGCGCGCCTTCTTCGACGGCGACTATCGCTGGGCGGGCCATTACGGCTTTTCCCCCTTCGACCAGCCGACCCTTTCCGCCGGTGTGGGAGCGCGCGCATGAAGTTCTCGCTCGAATGGCTGACCTATTTCCTCGAGACCGACGCCTCGGTCGAGGAGATCGCCGACGCGCTGAACCGCATCGGCCACGAGGTCGAGGGGATCGACGATCCGGCGGACAGGCTGGAAGGCTTCCGCGTGGCCGAAGTGCTGACCGCGAAGCCGCATCCCGATGCGGACAAGCTGCAGGTGCTGACGGTCGATACGGGGGAAGGCGATCCGCTGACCGTGGTGTGCGGCGCGCCCAATGCGCGCGCCGGCATGAAGGGCGTGCTGGGTCTGCCTGGCGCGGTCGTGCCCGCCAACGGCATGGAGCTTCGCAAGAGCGCCATCCGTGGCGTCGAATCGAACGGCATGATGTGCTCCGTGCGCGAGCTGGAGCTTGGCGACGAGCATGACGGCATCATCGAATTGCCGGACGATGCGCCGGTCGGGCAGAGCTTTGCGCAATATCACGATGCCTCGCCCGTGTTCGACGTGGCGATCACGCCCAACCGGCCGGACTGCATGGGCGTGGCCGGCATCGCGCGCGATCTCGCGGCGGCGGGTCTCGGCACGTTCAAGCCGGTCGAGGTGGAAGCGATCGCGGGCGATTTTGCCTGTCCGGTCGAGATCCGCACGGACGA
Organism: Qipengyuania sp. JC766; assembly: GCF_040717445.1. Taxonomy (NCBI): domain Bacteria; kingdom Pseudomonadati; phylum Pseudomonadota; class Alphaproteobacteria; order Sphingomonadales; family Erythrobacteraceae; genus Qipengyuania; species Qipengyuania sp. JC766. Next base: position 2,485,069 of record NZ_JBFEFL010000001.1, read on the forward strand.
TCCGGAAGGATGCCCCGCCTTCTACGGCCGCGTCATGCGCGGCGTGGACAATACCGGGCCTACGCCCGACTGGATGAAACGCCGGCTGGTCGCCGCAGGCCAGCGGCCGATCTCCCCCGTGGTAGACATCACCAACTACCTGATGCTCGCCTTCGGGCGCCCGGCCCACGCCTACGACCTTGCAAAGCTGAGCGGCCCGGTGGTCGCCCGCCGTGCAAAGGACGGCGAAAAGGTAGAGGCGCTGAACGAGAAGACCTACACGCTCGACCCTACCATGACAGTCATCGCGGACGACAACGGCGTGCACGACATTGCCGGGATCATGGGCGGCGAACATTCGTCCGTCACCGAGGGCACGACCGACCTCCTCCTTGAGATCGCCTATTTCGATCCCGAGCGGATCGGCGTGACCGGCCGGAAGCTGGGCCTCGCCTCCGATGCGCGTACGCGGTTCGAACGCGGTGTCGATCCGGCTTTCCTCGACGATGGCCTCGCCATCCTGACCTCGCTCATCCAGCGCATCTGCGGCGGTGAGGCGAGCGAAGTGGTGCGCGCCGGATCGCCGCCGGCGGAGCCGATGGTGCTGTCCTTCGACCCGGCCCTCACTGCGCGGCTGGGCGGCGTGGAGATTGCCGAGGACCGCCAGCGTGCGATCCTGCAATCGCTCGACTTCGAGGTTGCGGACGACTGGACCGTCACGGTCCCGCTGCGGCGCCACGACGTCGAAGGCCCGGCCGACCTGGTCGAGGAAGTCGTTCGCATCCACGGGCTGGACAAGGTGGAAAGCGTTGCCCTGCCGCGTGTGGAAGGGGTGGCGCGTCCCACCGCCACGCCGTTGCAGATGATGGAGCGCAAGGTCCGCCGCGCTGCTGCGGCACGCGGGCTCAACGAAGCGGTGACCTGGTCCTTCCTGCCGGTGGCCGATGCCGAACATTTCGCCGACGGCGCGCAGCTATGGGTGCTCGACAACCCGATCAGCGAGGACATGAAGGCGATGCGGCCATCGCTGCTGCCGGGCCTGATCGGCGCGGCGAAGCGCAATGCCGACCGCGGCGCCCCGGGGGCGCGGCTGTTCGAAGTGGGGCGGCGCTATTTCCGCGGGGCCGACGGAGCCAGCGACGAGAAGCCGACGCTCGGCGTGGTCCTCTCGGGCGAGAAGACGCCGCGCGGCTGGCAGGCGGGCAAGGCGGCGGCCTTCGATGCCTTCGACGCCAAGGCAGAAGCGATGGCCCTGCTGGATGCGGCCGGTGCGCCGGTCGCGAACCTGATGGTATTCGGGGAGGCGGGCGACCAGTTCCATCCCGGCCAGTCCGCGACGCTGCGGCTGGGCCCGAAGAACGTGCTCGCCCGGTTCGGGGCACTGCATCCCGCGACGCTGAAGGCCTTCGACATGGACGGGCCGGTGGTTGCGGCGGAAATCTATCTCGACGCGATCCCGATGAAGAAGGGCGCTTCGGGCTTCGCCCGCGCCGCATACGCGCCGCCGGCCCTCCAGGCCGTCAAGCGCGATTTCGCCTTCCTCGTCCCCGAAGGACTGGCCGCGGGCGAGCTGCTGAAGGCCGTGCGCGGTGCGGACAAGAAGGCGATCGTGGACGTGCGCGTGTTCGACGTCTTCGCCGGGCAGGGCGTTCCGGAGGGCCGCAAGTCGGTGGCACTGGAAGTCACGCTCCAGCCGGGCGAGAAGAGCTTCACCGACGAGGAAATCAAGGCCGTGAGCGAGCGCATCGTCGCGGCCGCGGGCAAGCTGGATGCGGAGTTGCGCGGATGAAGACGGCTTTTGTGACGGGCGCCACCGCCGGGATCGGCGAGGCCACGGTCCGCACACTGGTGCAGGCCGGTTGGCGCTGCGTCGCCACCGGGCGTCGCAAGGAACGGTTGGACGCGCTGGTCGATGAGCTCGGGACGGACAAGGTCCATCCCGCGCAATTCGACGTGCGCGACGAAGCGGCAATGGATGCCGCGATCGACGCTTTGCCCGATGAGTTCGCGCAGGTGGACCTGCTGGTCAACAATGCCGGGCTGGCGCAGGGGCTGAACCCCGCGCAGGAAGCGGATCTTGCCGACTGGCAGACGATGATCGACACCAATGTGACCGCGATGGTGAAGATCACCCGCAAGCTGCTGCCGAAGCTGATCGAGCGCAAGGGCGCGATCATCGCCATCGGATCGGTCGCGGGCAGCTACGTCTATCCGGGCGGCAACGTCTATGCCGGGTCCAAGGCGTTCGCCAATCACTTCACGCTGGCCCTGCGCGCGGACCTGCACGGCACCGGCGTGCGCGTGACCAGCATCGAGCCGGGCATGGTGGAAACCGAATTCACGCTGGTGCGCACGGGCAGCCAGGAAAAGTCCGATGAGCTCTATCGCGGGTCCGACCCGATGACCGGGCAGGACATCGCCGACACGATCCGCTGGATCGCCGAACTGCCGCCGCATCTCAACGTCAACCGGCTGGAATTGATGCCCGTCAGCCAGGACTTCGCCGGCTTCCGCGTGGCGCGCGCGGCCGACTGATTTTCTCCGTCGCGCGGCCCGGAAGGCCCGCATGACGGAAAGCCAACAGAGAACCGATGACTTCCAACCGCCGCACATTCGCGATCATTTCGCACCCCGACGCGGGCAAGACCACGCTGACCGAAAAGCTGCTGCTGACCGGCGGCGCGATCCATCTTGCGGGCGAGGTGAAGGCGCGCGGGCAGGCGCGGCGGGCGCGCAGCGACTGGATGAAGATCGAGCAGCAGCGCGGCATCTCGGTCACGTCCAGCGTGATGACCTTCGAGCGGGACGGTATCACCTTCAACCTGCTCGACACGCCGGGGCACGAGGATTTCTCCGAGGATACCTATCGCACGCTGACCGCGGTCGACAGCGCGGTGATGGTGATCGACGCGGCCAAGGGGATCGAGCCGCAGACCCGCAAGCTGTTCGAGGTGTGCCGCCTGCGCAGCGTGCCGATCATCACCTTCGTCAACAAGGTGGACCGCGAAGGGCGCCCGGTCTTCGAACTGCTGGACGAGATTGCGGACATGCTGGCGCTGGACGTCAGCCCGCAGATGTTCCCGGTGGGCATGGGCGGCCAGTTCGAAGGTGTGCTTGATTTCGCCAGCGGCGCGGTGGCGCGTCCGGAAGGGCCGAGCAAGGAATTCCAGGGCCGGCGCGATGCCGATCCGGAACTGCCGCAGGAAGTGGCCGACAATGCCGAGCTGGCGCAGATCGGCTATCCCGAATTCGACCTCGACGCTTTCCGTAACGGCGACCTGACGCCGGTCTATTTCGGCAGCGCGCTCAAGAATTTCGGCGTGACCGAACTGATCGAGGCGATCGCCCGGCACGCCCCGCCGCCGCGCGCGCAACCCGCCGACGCGGGCGAGGTCAGCCCGGAACGGGACGAGGTGACCGGCTTCATCTTCAAGGTGCAGGCCAACATGGACCCCAACCACCGCGACCGCATCGCCTTCATGCGGCAGGTGTCGGGCACCTTCAAACGGGGGATGAAGCTGACGCCGAGCGGGCTGGGCAAGCCGATCGCGGTGCATTCGCCGATCCTGTTCTTCGCGCAGGACCGGGAGATCGCCGATACGGCGGTGGCGGGCGACATCATCGGCATCCCCAACCACGGCACGCTGCGGGTGGGCGACACGCTGAGCGAGAAGAACGAGATCCGCTTCACCGGCCTGCCCAATTTCGCGCCGGAAATCCTGCGCCGGGTCCAGCTGAAGGATCCGACCAAGACCAAGCAGCTGCGCAAGGCGCTGGACGACCTGAGCGAGGAAGGCGTGATCCAGGTCTTCTATCCTGAGATCGGCGCGCAGTGGATCGTGGGCGTGGTCGGCCAGCTGCAGCTCGAAGTGCTGATCGCGCGGCTGTCGGCCGAATACAAGGTGGAAGCGGCGCTGGAAGCCGCGCCATTCGCGACCGCGCGCTGGGTCACCGGCGAGCAGGCGGCGCTGGATGAATTCGAAAGCTTCAACCGCGCGAACCTCGCCAAGGACCGCGACGGCGATCTCGTGTTCATGGCGAAGAGCCCGTGGGACGTGGGTTACCAGGAGGAAAAGAACCCGAAGCTCAAATTCTCCGCCACCAAAGAACGGTAAGCGGCCCCTCCCGGCTGCCTAAATTTTAGGCACTGCTTGCCCGCTGGGCAGGCGCACATTGCGCAAAAACGCTCGCAGACTTTCCAAAGCTTTCAAAAACGGCGCCTTTCACGAACTGGCACGCAAATTGCTGCGTCTGCGAATGCCGCGGCGGGCGCGGCGAGCAATTCGTGGGGGACCGATGAAGTTCATCATCGCCATTATCAAGCCGTTCAAGCTCGACGAGGTGCGCGAAGCGCTCGGCGGGATCGGGGTTTCGGGGCTGACGGCCTCGGAAGTGAAAGGCTTCGGCAGGCAGAAGGGCCAGACCGAGATTTATCGCGGGGCCGAATATTCGACCAACATGCTGCCCAAGGTGAAGCTGGAGATCGCGGTGGCCGACGGCCTCGCGGAGCAGGTCGTCGAGACCATCAAGGCGACGGCCAGCACCGAAAGCATCGGCGACGGAAAGATCTTCGTCCTCGACCTGGTCGAATCCGTTCGCATCCGCACCGGCGAGACCGGGGAGACCGCGCTGTGATCCGCGCGCTCTACAGGAGGGAATCCATGACATTTCGCACTATCGCGGGCGCGGCGGCTATCGCCTGCGGCTCGCTTTTCGCCACCGCGGCCATGGCCGCCGCCCCGGCAGCGCCTGCCGTACCCAATCCCGGGAACAATGCCTGGATGATGACGGCCACCGTCCTCGTCATGCTAATGATCCTGCCGGGCCTCGCGCTGTTCTACGGCGGCCTGACCCGCTCCAAGAACATGCTTTCCACCATGACCCAGATCGGCGCGACCGCCGCTCTGGCGATGATCATCTGGGTGATGTGGGGCTTCAGCCTCGCCTTCGGGGACACCGCCTACGAAGGGCCGCTCGGCCTGTTCATCAGCGGCGGCAGCCTGTTCCTCGCAGGGACCGACGCGTCCAGCACGGCCGCGACCTTCACCGACGAGGTCATCAGCAAGTACGTCTTCATCAGCTTCCAGATGACCTTCGCCGCGATCACCGCCGCGCTGATCCTGGGTGCGACGGCGGAGCGCCTGAAATTCGGCGCCCTTATGCTGTTCGTGCCGATCTGGCTGACGATCGTCTACTTTCCCATTGCGCACATGGTCTGGGCTACGGGCGGCCTGCTGTTCGAAGACGGTGCGCTCGACTTTGCGGGCGGCACGGTGGTCCATATCAACGCCGGCGTGTCCGGCCTGGTGCTCGCCTACCTCCTCGGCAAGCGCCGTGGCTGGCCGGCCGAACCGATGATGCCGCACAGCCTGACGCTGACCATGGTCGGCACGGGCCTGCTGTGGGTGGGCTGGTTCGGCTTCAACGCCGGCTCCGCGCTCGAAGCCGACGGATCGGCGGGCCTCGCCATGATCAACACCTTCGTCGCGACGGCTGCCGGTGCGCTGACCTGGATGGTGATCGAGCGGATGGCAGGCCACAAGGGATCGGCGCTCGGCTTCTGCTCGGGCGTGATCGCAGGCCTCGTCGCCGTAACGCCCGCTGCGGGCAACAGCGGCCCGTTCGGCGCAATCCTGCTCGGCATCGTGTCGGCCGCGGTCTGCTACGTCTTCGTCGCCAAGGTGAAGATGAAGTTCGGCTACGACGATTCGCTCGATGCCTTCGGTATCCACGGCATCGGCGGCATCGTCGGCGCGATCGGGACGGCAGTGGTCTACCAGCCCTTCCTGGGTGGCCCGGGCGACGGGTCGACCGCGCTGGGCGCGCAGCTCTGGGTGCAGATATTCAGCGTGCTGGTCACGATTGCATGGGCCGGAATCGGGACGCTCATCGCCGGGTTCATCGTCAAGGCGACGGTCGGCCTGCGGGTGGACGAGGAAACCGAGGTCGAAGGCCTCGACATCCGCGAACACGGAGAGCGCGCCTACAACTGATCGAAGAGGTTCGGTGGGGCCGGGGCATCCTCTCCCGTCCCGGCTCCGCCGCACGACCGACGTTCCTCCTGCGAACGCTGCCTTTCCCGGCCGGGGCGCCCTGCGCTCCGGCCGCTTTTTTTGTGTCAGCCAAGAGGGCGTTTCTGTCTCCAGATGGCTCCGATCACCAGCGCGGCACCGACAATGTAGGCGAAGTTCTCGATCGGCGTTTGGCCCGAGTTAAACAGCTGGGCGCAAACGGATCCAACGACGACGCATAACGCGCCGAAAACGGCCTGCCCTTCCTGCAATTGCCGGAACAAGACATGTCGAAAAATTGCGAATGTCAGAATAGCAGAAAGGGCGCCGGTGGTGACGAGAATGAAGATTGGAATTGGCGATATGTCATTCATGATCGCTCCGCCGCCAAAACAAAATCGGCGCAGCGCTCGCCGATCATGATGCTCGGCGCATTAGTGTTGCCGCTGACGAGACGCGGCATGACCGAAGCGTCGGCGATCCACAGCCTTTCGACCCCGCGAGCCTTCAGCGTCGGATCGACGACCGAGTCCGCGTCCGAGCCCATGCGGCACGTACCGACCGGGTGATAGACGGTGTCCGCGCGGTTGCGGATCAGCTCGTCCAGCGCCGCGTCGTCATCGAGTTCGATGGGATAGCGATCCTGCGGTTCGTAATCGGACAGGGGCGGCGCGGACGCGATCCGGTGGCTGAGGCGAACCCCGGCACGCAGGACGGCCAGGTCGCGCTCATCGCTCAGGAAGGCGGGATCGATTCGCGGCGGATCCGCCGCGTCCGGAGAGTCGAGGCCCACGCTGCCGCGGCTTTCCGGGCGCAGGACGCAGACATGGAGGGAAAAGCCGTGGCCCTTCACCTTCTGCCGCCCGTGATCCTCCAGCATGGCGGGCACAAAATGCCACTGCACGTCGGGTGCCGGCGCATCGGGCATGACGGTCCAGAACCCGCCCGCCTCGGCATAGGGCGTGGTCATGATGCCGGTGCGCTTGCGACGATGTTCGACCATCGCGCGCAGCATCCGCGCGGTACCTTCCAGGCTGTCACCGATCGGAACGGTCGATTCGGTCTGCCAGCTGGAAACGTAATCGACATGGTCCTGCAGGTTCTGGCCGACTGAAGGACTGTCGACCTGAACCCTGATTCCGTGCTCCCGAAGCTGCGCCGCCGGTCCGATGCCGGACAGCATCAGGATCTGGGGGGAGTTGAAGGCACCCGCGGACAGGATCACGCCGCGCCGCGCGGTCAGCGTCTCGCGCCGTCGACCCTTGCGCACGACCACGCCGGTGACGCGGCCGTTTTCGACCAGCAGCCGGTCGACCAGCGTCCTGGTGCGGATGTCGACGTTGAACTGGTCGCGTACCGGCTCGACATAGGCGCGCGAGGCTGACCAGCGCTCGCCATTGCGCTGGGTCACCTGGTAGATGCCGAATCCCGCCTGCGTGTCGTCGTTGAAATCGTGGTTGCGCGGCAATTGCAGCGCGGCGGCGCTTTCGACGAAGGCGTCGCTGGTCGGATTGGTGTAGCGCTGGTCGGACACGAACAGCGGCCCGCCTGCACCGTGATAGTCCGACGCGCCGCGCTCGTTCGCTTCTGCCTTACGGAACCAGGGCAGCACGTCCTCGTAGGACCAGCCCTCGCAACCGAGCGCGGCCCAGTTGTCGTAGTCCCATGCATTGCCGCGGATATAGATCATCGCGTTGATGGCGGACGAACCGCCCAGACCCCGTCCGCGCGGCTGGTACCCGCGCCGGCCGTTGAGGCCTTCCTGCGGCACGGTTTTATACCGATAGTTCTGGCTGCCGCGCAGGAACGGCATGAAGCCGGGGGTGCGCACGCGCATGTCGTTGTTGCGCCCGCCCGCCTCGATCAGGCAGACCTTGCGCGATCCGTCCACCGCCAGCCGGCCGAAGACCGCGCTGCCGCCACTGCCACCGCCGATCACGATATAATCGTATTGCGTCATCGAATATTCTCTCCCTTGAGGGGAGAGGGTTACGCAGCCTCCCGCGTGCCCGCAATCGGGTTTTCTTCTGCAATCGGTCTGCCGGACGGTTCGGGCGCCGGCTCAGGGGCCGTTTCCGAAGCGCGACGGGCCAGCCAGCGCTCGCGGATCATGTCGGACGTTTCGCGGCTGCCGTCATGGGTCCAGCCGGGCTCGCGCAACAGGTAGGACAGCTTGTGTTTCCACGGCGCGCGCCAGATGTCCTGCAGCATCCCGGCCCATTCGTGGAACACGCTCCAGACCAGATTGAAAGTGCCGAGCTGTTTGACGATGCCATAACGGATGGGCTCGTCGCGCCCTTCCGGCTCGAACGTGCCGAACAGCCGGTCCCATACGATGAAGACGCCGGCATAGTTGCGGTCCAGGTAGCGGGGATTGGTCGCATGGTGGACGCGGTGGTGGCTGGGCGTGTTCATCATCGCTTCGAACCAACGCGGCATCCGGTCGATCGCCTCGGTGTGGATCCAGAACTGGTAGATCAGGTTGAACCCGCCGCAGATGGCGATCATCACCGGATGGAACCCCAGCAGCACCAGCGGCAGGGTAAAGACGAAACCCAGTGTCAGGAACCCGGTCCAGCTTTGCCGAAGCGCGGTGCTGAGATTGTAATGCTGGCTCGAATGATGGTTCACGTGGCTGGCCCAGAACCAGCGGACGCGGTGGCCGAAGCGATGCGACCAGTAATAGGCGAGATCGTCCAGCACAAAGCAGAGCGGCCAGGCCCACCAGACCGTCCACCACTGTTCGCCGAAGTCGAACACCCTGAACTGGTAGAGCCACAGGAACAGGCCGAAACCGAGCAGGCCGACCAGCGCCCCGACGACCGTGCTGCCGAGACCGATACCGAGCGAGGTCAGCGTGTCGCGCGGCTCGTAAGCCTCCGGACGGCGCATGCGCGACCAGAGCATTTCCGCCAGCACCAGCAGTACGAATGCCGGAATGGCGTAGGTCACGGGATCGAAATCGGGCATTGCCGGCTCAATCTACGCCATTGGGCGCAATCAGCCAAGCGGGCGCCGCTTCTGCCAGTTGCAGCCGGACCGCGCCGTATCGGCGGTCTCCGCTGTCGACCGACAAGGTGCCGTCCGCGGACACGCGGATCTGGTCGTGACGGATCGTGCGCGCGGCATACCGGGCGCCGTGGACCTTGATGACGGCCAGCCGCCCGTCGCGTGCGCGGACGAGTGCGGAAAGCCCGTCGCGCGCGAGCACGCCCTCTGCCGGGTCGAACCCGTCATCGGCCTCGCGAGCCAGAACCTTTGCTTCCTCGACCCCGCCGATCCGCGTCTCCCCGCCCAGCCGCAGCCACCAGGCGATGCCGAACAGGGCGAAGATCGCCAGGAGCGAGAGGCCGAGTTGCCACGCCATTGCCATGGCACCGGGGTGCCACTGACGGCGAGGCTCGTCCAGCGGCAAGCGCTGCGCAGGGCGGGCAAGGCCGCGGTGGCCCGGCATCGTCCGCGAAGCATACGAAAATGTCATAATTTTGCGCCATCGAGTCACCTGAGGTTAAATTATTCGCGCAACCCGGTTTTGTGCGCTATGGTTTGATCCAGATGGGGGGCGTGCATTTACGCGTGTCTCGCTGTTTTCCCGGCCTGCCGCCTTCCGCCCGCGGCATCCGGGATCGCGAATCGGGCGGAGAATACGAAGGCAATTTTTCAGGTATGGGTTACGATAGAGGCCGGAAGGGCCGCGGACGGGACAAGCGCGACAATATCGGCGGTGACGATTACGATCCGTTCGGTGGTCCGGGCAATTTCGGAAACGAAGGCGGCGGCTACGGCGGTGGCGGTGGCTACGGCGGCGGCGGCGATCGCTGGGGCGGCGGAAACGACCGGGGCGGCTTCGGCGGCGGCGATCGTGGCGGCTTCGGTGGCGGCGGTCCACGTGGCGGCGGTGGCGGTGGCGGGGGTTTCAACCGCATGCCCGCACAGGTCGTCGGCACCGGCAAGGGCGCCGTGAAATTCTTCAACGGCCAGAAGGGCTTCGGCTTCATCCAGCAGGAAGGCGGAGGCGAAGACGTGTTCGTCCATATCAGCGCCGTCGAACGCGCCGGGCTCGAGGGCCTGGCCGAAGGACAGGAGCTCGAATTCAACCTGGTGGATCGCGGCGGCAAGGTGTCCGCGCAGGACCTGCAGATCGTGGGTGACGTCATCCCGGTCGAATCGCGTGGCGGTGGCGATCGGGGCGGTGACCGCGGTGGCGATCGCGGCGGCCCGCCGCAGCGCGAACTGACGGGCGAAAAGGCCGTCGGCACAGTCAAGTTCTTCAACGCGATGAAGGGCTTCGGCTTCCTCGTGCGCGACGACGGACAGCCCGATGCGTTCGTGCACATCAGCGCGGTCGAACGGTCCGGTCTTTCGGCGATTAACGAAGGCGAACGCTACGAGTTCGACCTCGAGGTGGACCGGCGGGGCAAGTATTCCGCGGTGAACCTCGTTCCCTCGTCGGAATAGACATTCCCCGGGCGCATACCCCGTTTGACCGGGGCGGCGCACAGGCATAGATGAAACGGCACATGGCGGCTCCGATGGAGTCGCCATTTGTCTTTCGTTTGGTGAAGATCTGGAGCGTTCATGGCCATCACCCCCCTCATGCCGACCTATCCGCGGTGCGGCGTCCGTCCCGTTCGCGGGGACCACTGTCACCTGATCGACGAGGACGGGACCCGTTATCTCGACTTTGCCAGCGGTATCGCGGTGAACCTGCTGGGCCATAGTCATGAAGGGTTGATCGGTGCGATCCAGCGGCAGGCCGGCACGCTGATGCACGTCTCCAACCTCTATGGCAGCCCGCAAGGCGAATCGCTGGCGCAACGCCTCGTGGACCTGACCTTCGCGGACACGGTCTTCTTCACCAATTCCGGTGCCGAGGCGGTGGAATGCGCGATCAAGACCGCACGTGCCTATCACCAGCACGAAGACGGTGATGCGAACCGGACGGAGCTGATTACCTTCACCAACGCCTTCCACGGACGGACGATGGCGACCATCAGCGCCTCCAACCAGCAGAAGATGCACAAGGGCTTCATGCCGCTGCTGGGCGGTTTCCAGTATTGCGAATTCGACGATCTGGAAGCGGCGCGCAAGCTCGTCGGTCCCAGGACGGCGGGCTTCCTGGTCGAGCCGATCCAGGGCGAAGGCGGTATCCGCCCGGCCAGCCAGGCGTTCATGACCGGCCTTCGCCAGCTGGCGGACGAACACGACCTGATGTTGGTCCTGGACGAGGTCCAGTGCGGCGTCGCGCGCACCGGCACGCTCTACGCCTACGAACAGTACGGGATCGAGCCTGACGTCTTGGCCAGCGCGAAGGGCATCGGCGGCGGTTTCCCGCTCGGCGCCTGCCTCGCCACCGAAAAGGCGGCGCGTGGCATGGGACTGGGCACTCACGGCTCCACCTATGGCGGCAACCCGCTGGCCATGGCGGCTGGCGAAGCGGTCCTGGATGCGGTGGCGAACGAGGAATTCCTCGCCGAAGTCCGCTCCAAGGGCGAACGCATCCGCACGCGGCTGGAACAATTCATCGGCAACTATCCCGACCTGTTCGATTTCGTCCGTGGCAGTGGGCTGATGATCGGCATCCGGATGAAGGTGGAGAGCCGGCCGTTCTTCGTGCACCTGCGCGACAACCACCAGCTGCTGACCGTGGCTGCGGGCGACCAGACGTTGCGCGTCCTGCCGCCGCTGGTCATCGGGGATGCGGAGATCGACGAGTTTTTCGACAAGCTGTCCGCCGGCGCCGCGAGCTTCAAGGTGCCGGAACCGGCCTGATGCCGCACTTCCTCGACCTGTCCGATGCGGGGGGCGACGCGATCGCGGCCATGATTTCGGACGCGCAGGACCGCAAGGCCGCGCGTGCCGGATGGCCGAAGGGGAAACCGGATGCGGATGCGCCGCTAACAGGTCACGTTCTGGGGATGGTGTTCGAGAAGAGCTCCACCCGCACCAGGGTCAGCTTCGACATGGCCATGCGGCAACTTGGCGGTAGCGCGCTCGTGCTCGATGCAGGCACGACCCAGCTCGGCCGGGGCGAAAGCATTGCCGACACGGCTCGCGTCCTCAGCCGCATGGTCGATGCGATCATGATCCGGACGGACGACCACGCGAAGATCGAGGAAATGGCGCACCACGCCAGCGTGCCGGTGATCAACGGTCTGACCGACCGGTCGCACCCGTGCCAGATCGTCGCCGATCTCCTGACGATGATCGAACGGGGCAAGGCGCTGCCGGGGCTTGAACTCGCATGGTTCGGAGACGGCAACAATGTCCTCCATTCGCTGCTGGAAGCGGCCGCCCTGATGAAATTCAACGTGCGCGTCGCCACGCCGGCAGGGTTCGAACCCGATAGCGAATTCGTGGATATGGCACGCGCGGCGGGCTCCAATGTCCTCCTGACGCAGGATGCCGTGGAAGCGGCCGAAGGCGCGGACATCGTCGTTACCGATACGTGGGTCTCGATGGGGCAGGCGAATGTCGAGAACAAGCTCGGCGCGATGCAGCCCTACCGGGTGGACGACGCACTGATGGCAAAGGCCGGACAGGACGCCGTCTTTCTCCATTGCCTGCCTGCCCATATCGGGGATGAAGTGACCGAGAGCGTTTTTGAAAGCGCGAATTCCGCCGTTTTCGACGAAGCCGAGAACCGACTTCATGCGCAGAAGTCCATCCTGCTCTGGTGCTTCGGCAAGCTGGCAGCCCGAACCGGGGCGTGACCGACGGGTAGCGCGCCGCAAGGCTGCACCCCATATCGGGTGCATGACCGAAACACAGCCGACGCCCCCTGCCGTCGAAACCTATTCCGACCGGACGCTTACTTTCACCATTCCCGCGCGCCACGCCCGGGGACGGGCCGTGCGTCTCGACACCGTGCTGAGCGACATTCTCGGACCGCACGACTACCCGCCTGCCATCGCGCACCTGCTGGCAGAGGCCGTCGTGCTGGCCGCGCTGATGGGCAGCCTGGTCAAGGAAGACGGCGCTCAGATGACCATGCAGGCGCAGACGAAAGACGGCATCGTGAAATTGCTGGTCTGCGATTTCCGTGCGGGGGAACTGCGCGGATATGCCGATTTCGATGCCGAGCGACTGGGTGGCCTCGGATCGAACCCCAGCCTGTCGGCGCTGTTCGGCGAAGGATTCTTGGCGATCACGTTCGACCGTCCGGAAGGCAAGGGCCGGTACCAAGGGATCGTGCCGCTGGAAGGCGCGTCCCTGGCAGATGCCTGTGCGGCCTATTTTTTCCAAAGCGAGCAGGTCCCGACCCTGATCCGCACCGCGGTCCGCAGCGATGGCGGCCGTGTGTCGGCGGCCGGCCTGTTGCTGCAGCACCTGCCCGAGGGCGAAGAGGGCAGGGAACGGCTGCACGTGCGGCTCGACCATCCCGAGTGGGAGCATGTCAGTATCCTCGCGGGGACTCTGCGGCATGACGAATTGCTCGACCCTGCGCTGTCGATGGAAGCGATCGTCTGGCGCCTGTTCCATGAAGAGGAAGAGGTCCGGATCGAACGCGACGCGTTGCTCAGGAGGGGATGCCGCTGCTCGGTAGAACATTACCGGACCGTGCTGGCGGGCTTCCCAGAGGCCGATCTTGCCGAAATGCGCAACGAGGAGGGCGTTATCGAGGTCGATTGCGCTTTCTGTTCGCGCATCTTCCCGATTGCCGCCTGATACGCGGTACCGGAACCCGTCGCATTCGCGGGTGTTTTACCAACGAACCCCTTGGAAATTGAATTTGGACGAGAACCGATCATGATCGATGGTCTGACCCGATCGATGGCGTTGCGCGGCGGGTTTGTCGCGCTGGGATTGTTTGCCGCGACCATGCCAGCCACGGCCCAGTCGCCCGAACTCGCCATGCTGGACACGCTGGAAAGCGGGCAGTGGGAACTGCGCTATCGCGGCGATACCCCTTCGACGCGCATGTGCGTACGATCGGGTCGCGACTTCATCCAGATGCGGCATCGCGGACAGCGCTGCAATCGCTACGTCGTAGAGGACGGGCAGAGCAAGGTGACCGTCCAGTACTCGTGCAGCGGCACTAGCTGGGGTCGGACCAGCATCCGCAAGGAAAGCGGACGCCTCGTCCAGATCGAAGGGCAGGGGCGCGCGAACGACCGTAACTTCCAGTTCACGGCGGAAGCTCGCCGCGTTGGTGCCTGCCGCTGAGGACTGCCTGCTGAAGGTCCGATAACGTTTGCCCGGGGCCGCATCTGCGGTTAGCCGGACAGACATGGGTTCGGATCGGAGCGTTTCGGAAAAGTCGGCCGTCGTCCTGCTGTCTGGGGGGCTGGACAGCATGGTTTGCGCCGGGATAGCGCGCGAACAGGGCTATCGCTTGCTCGCTCTGACGGTCGATTACGGTCAGCGGCACATTCGTGAACTGCAGTCGGCCCGCGCGATCGCCGGGAAGCTGGAAGCGGCCAGGCATAGCGAGATCTCGCTGGACCTTCGCAGTTTCGGCGGGTCCGCCCTGACGGACGATATCGATGTCCCGAAGTCCGGGGTCGGTGATGATATCCCGGTCACTTATGTACCGGCGCGAAATCTCGTATTTCTCTCGCTGACGACCGCTTTCGCGGAAGCCAACGGTGCCGCGGATATTTTCATCGGGGTCAATGCGCTCGATTATTCCGGATACCCCGATTGTCGGCCCGAATTCATTTCCAGCTTTACCGAGACCGCCCGGCTTGGCACCAAGAGTGGAACCGAGGGTACGCCCTTCACGATCCATGCGCCGCTGCAGTACATGACCAAGGCGGACATAGCGCGCGAAGCGGACAGGCTGGGGCTTGATCCTGCGTGGAGCTGGTCCTGCTACGATCCGCTTGCGGATGGTCGGGCCTGCGGGGAATGCGACAGTTGCCGTTTGCGCAAGAAGGGGTTTGCGGAAGCGGGACTGGTGGACGGAACGGAATATGGCGACACGAAGATCGCCGACGGGAGAAAATGATGAGCCAGACGGGCGATATTGCCGATGCGGTTGTACCCGAGCCTGCGAAGAAGGTACCCGCATACAGCTGGTACGCGCTGGGCGTCCTCGTGCTGGTGTACGTCCTCAACTTCATCGACCGGCAGATCCTCTCGATCCTGGCAAACGACATCAAGGCCGATCTCGGCCTGACCGACGCCGATCTGGGATTTCTCTACGGAACCGCGTTCGGGGTGTTCTACGCGCTGTTCGGTATTCCGCTTGGACGCCTTGCCGACAGCTGGCATCGTATCCGGCTCATGACCGCGGGTCTCGCGCTCTGGTCGCTCATGACGGCCCTTTCCGGCTTTGCGAAAAACGGATTGCAACTGAGCGCAGCGCGGATCGGTGTCGGGGTCGGTGAGGCGAGCGCTAGCCCCGCCGCCTATTCTTTGATCTCGGACTGGTTTCCCAAGAAGATGCGCGGGACTGCGCTCGCGATTTATTCCGCCGGTTTGTACATCGGCGGTGGCATCTCGCTTCTGATAGGCGGATTGATTGTCGAAGGCTGGAACGCGGCTTATCCCGGTGGCGGACCCTTCGGACTTGTCGGATGGCAGGCCGCATTCATGGCGGTCGGCCTTCCCGGGCTCCTTCTGGCACTTTGGGTTTTCACATTGCGTGAGCCGGTTCGCGGCGCGATCGAAGGCTTGCCCGAAACCAAGGTGGACAAGCCCTTCAGGGGTTTCTTCCAGGAACTTTTCGCCGTCATTCCCCCGCTTACATTCATTGCCGCGTCGCGGCGCGGACCGCGTGCCTTGGCGGGCAACGTGGCAGCGGCGGTAATCATCGCGGCGATTTCCTGGGTGATGGGGTCCCTCACGCAGAACTTCCAGCAATGGGGCGCGATCGGGCTGGGGTATTACGCGGTGGTCTCATGGGCCGCGTCCCTGCGCCACCGCGATCCGCCGACGTTCAAGCTTATCTGGGGCAATCCCGCCTTCCTTTACACCATCCTTGGATACGGAATGGTCGCCTTCGCGTCCTATTCGGTATCCTTCTGGGCAGCCCCCTATGCCGAGCGAGTGCTCGGTGCATCCAAGGCGGTGCTTGGTTTCTGGATAGGCGGTGGCGGCGCGCTCGGCGGCTTCCTGGGCGTGATCATAGGTGGGCGGATGTCCGACTGGCTACGGGAGCGTAATCCAGGCGGCCGTATATTCGTGATCGCCTTCGGCGTTCTAGCGCCCGTTATACCGTTGATCCTCGCCTTTACGACCGAGGATCTGGCGCTGTTCTACTTCCTTAACTTCCTCCTGTCGCTGCTAGGGAGCTCTGCCCTCGGCGCCGCTGCGGCCACCACGCAGGATCTCGTCCTGCCGCGAATGCGGGGAACCGCGACAGCGACCTTCTTCCTGTCGACGACACTCGTGGGTCTTGCCCTTGGCCCGTACATGGCCGGGCAGGTCTCGACGATGACGGGCAGCCTGTCGATCGGCGTACTTTCCGTGCTGGTCGCAGCGCCGATCGGCACGGTCCTCCTGATTCTGGCTTACCGCACGGTGCCCGAAGCGGAGCGGACGCTCTTCGAACGGGCCCGTGCGGCAGGAGAGCCGGCTTAGCTCGCGCGCTGGATGACCCCGCACGCAATGCGCGAACCAGCATCGCCGGAAGGCTGGCTGGTGTAGTCGTCCGCCTGCGCGTGGATCACCACGGCAGAACCGTCTGCGTCGAAAATAGCGTCGGTGATGCGCGACTTACCCGTTCCTAGATCGACGGTGGTGCTGGCGCTACCGCTGGAGCCGACCGTCAGGTTGGGTAGATCGCCCAAGTGAGTGCGCGCGGCGTTGGGGCCGGCATGCGGATTGTTCTGCGGATTGAGATGACCGCCGGCGGATGTGAAGTCCGGCCGGGTACAGGTGCCGGTTTCGTGGACGTGGAAACCGCGTTCGCCTGCCGAGAGTCCGGTCACGGCCAGCGTCATCCGCACTTCGTCTCCGACGGCGAAGATCTGCGCGGTTCCTACTGGCGTGCCGTTCGCAAGCACGATCCGAGCGGACCCGATACGGTCGTCGGGCAGGTCTTCCAGGGTGGTGCAACCGGCCAGCGTGGCGACGGCCGCGGATGCGGCAAGGATTGTACGGATCGTCATTGTCAGTCTCCCCATTCAAAGATGCAGGATACCAACGAAAAAGGGGCCGGATTGCTCCGGCCCCTTTCTAATTTCACCAGATGGTGTGGAATTACATGCCGGCGTTCGGGCCGTAAGTGATTTCCACACGACGGTTGCCGAGTTCGCGGACGCCGTCGCCGGTGGCGATACGCGGACGCGTTTCACCGAAGCCTTCGGAAGAGATCCGGGCGTCGGGGATGCCACGCTGGTTGAGGTAGGCGCGAACCGACGCGTTGCGACGTTCAGCCAGACCTTCGTTATAGCGCGCCGAACCCGAGGTATCGGTGTGACCGGCCAGCATGACCGAAGCCGTGCCGCAGTTGGCGTAGGACGAAACGGCGTTGTTCAGCGTTTCGATGGCCGTGGCGTTGAGGTTCGACTGATCCCAGTCGAAGAACACGAGGTACGGACCACGGGCACAAGCCGGCGGCGGCGGCGGCGGAACCGGGCAAGCCTGGTTCACCGGAATGACCGAGCCGTTCGGGCAGGTCTTGGTCTGCGGCGGCGGCGGCGGAGCCACGACCGGGCAGGTTTCCGTCACGAGGACTTCGGTGCCATTCGGGCAGGTCTTGTACTCCGGCTCCGGAGTGCCGCCGAAGTTGAAGGTCAGCGTGCCAAGAAGCGAGTGCGAACGGAAATCGGCTTCCGCGTCACGGCCCAGCGCATCAACCAGATCAACGTTCTGGTGATTGAAGAACCGATAGCGCAGGCCAACGTCGACCGAGTCGCTCAGCGGTGCGCGAACGCCCGCCAGAAGCTGCCACGCAAATCCTGTGTCCGAATCATCGAAGGCTGAACCAGCGCTTTGGTCGATCGTGAACTGGTACTCCGTGCGAGCGACGCCAGCACCACCGCCAACGAAGCCTTGGATCCCATCATCATCGCCGAAGTCGAGAAGTCCGTTGACCATGAAGCTCAGCGAATTCACGTCGCCGGCAGCGTCATAGAGACCGGCATTGGACGGGCCGAGGCCCGACGAATTGTCACCAGCGAGGCCGACGGGACCGACCGCCAGCTCATCAACGTCGGCTTCGCGCCAAGAGGCTTCAGCTTCGAGTCGAATGCCACCGAAATCGTAGCCCACGATGCCGCCGAAGTCGTAGCCGTAATCGTTGTCGATCGTGGCGAACGTCGAGCTGTCATCGGTATCAACACCACCACCGGCGTCGATGGCAATGTCGGAATCTTCGACGATCATCGGACCGCCACCAAGTTCCACATACCACTGTCCGTCGCGCGCGAGCGCCGGCGAAGCAAGGGCCGTCGAAGCCATCGCCAGTCCTATGACGAGATTGCGCATTATAGAATTCCCCTTTTTACGCGGATTAATTGCCATCGAATGGCGGTTTTCTAACTTTACGAGCGAGGCGAGGCAAGCATTCTGTCAGCGATTCTGTTGCAAGATTGTCGCTCTTTTCCCGGGCTGGTGAAAAAACGAATGCATACCTCCCGTCTCGATCCGGCTAACCAGCGTTGCCTAAAAATGTTCCCCTTAAATATCAGATAATATCCCTGCGGTCCGCAAACTTGCGAGCAGTTGCATAAATGCCGCACGCATTTCCGCGTCGATATTTGTCCCGCCGGACGGGAGCGTCGGAGCATCGGGAGCACGCCATTCATCGCGGTAATGGAGGAATAGCCCCTGCGACAGGTCGAAGGCGCGCAGACCGGGAACGGGCGCGGCGAAATGCCACGAGCCGGCATGCCAACCCGCAATGGTGCCTTCGCGTCCGGCGAAACTTCCGGCAGCCGGATTCGCCACGATCCAGCACTCGCCCGCTTCGGGTGAGGCAGGTGGATCGGGGCGAATGCCCTTCACAACGGGATGCAGCAGCATGTCCGTCCGAACGAAAGCCTCGTTCACGAAGGCTTCCTTCTGCGCCTGTCCGGTGAAAAGCAGCGGGAGGCCGTGGCGGTGGGTGCGGTCGGCGAATGCGATGGGATCGGTCATAGTCTCTGGCTTTCGTCTGGTTGGAGGAATCGGCGGTCACAGGATGGTCAGCAGCAAGGGGTCCGATTGGGCGGCCGTGCCGACCTGCCGGACCCAGAGCGGCTTTCCGGCGTGCGCGGCGTTGATGTCCGTGGACAGTGTAAAGGCGGACAGGCTCACGCGAAATTCCAGGTCGGGCCGCGAGACGTCACCGATCCCGACGCGATAGGTTTCGCTTTCCTCGCCGAGAGGGACTTCGATCTCGCTGTGCCAGACCAGCGCTCCGCGGGCCCGGCGCGTCCAGGATGCTTGCAACAAGCCGTCGGTCCGGCGCTCGATTCGCGCATGGACCGGGACGAGGGGCGTGATCGAGTTTCCGGGATTGGTCAGCTCGGCCATCACCGGCGAATCGTCGGCGGACCCGATGGCGGCGAGGACCGGCGGATCGCCTGCCAGCACCGCGTTGGCCTCCAGCGGGATAAGGCTGTCGTCGAGCAGGACGATGAACGTCCCCGTGGCGTGGCCGGCCATGGCAGCGGGTTCGGTTCCGGCGCGGCCGCGCAGCAGGCCGGCAAGACGCCACTGCGCCGCTCCGGTATGGTCCGCGCGGAGGAACTGCACCACCTCGCCGCCGATCATCAGGCGATTCGCGCCGCGCGCGAGTCCCTCCATGTCCGTCGTCTCGAGAATATGGTCCGGATTGACGAGGCCGACATCGAGCTGCGCGTTCCGCTCGAGCAGCAGGGCCGGCGACGGCGCGAGCGGTTCTGCGAGATGGCCGATGACGGCCTGCCGGCGCCCGGTCGCACCGATCGGCACGAAGCTGTCGCCGCGGCGCGAGAGAATCTGCGCCCCGGACCAGTTCGGCCCCGTGGACGCCGCTGCGGCGTAGATGCGCCGGCCCGCCTGATTCTCCTCGTGCGCCGGTGCCTCGAAGGCAAGGAAGATCGTGGGCGAAGGCAGGCGGTCGCGCGCCAGCGCAGGCTCCCCGGTGGCACCTCCATCGGATGAGGCCCGATGCTCCCCGGCGCGTTCGAGCACGAGTTCAGTGCCATCTTCCAGCCACTCCGCCGTCGTGACGCGCCACACACCGGGATGACCGGGCACCCGCACCGACCTGCCCGGGCGCAGCGACGGGTCGATCGCTGCCATGCGGTACCGCATCCGGTCGGTACGCCTTCGCGCCCGCGCGCTGGCAGTGTTCGCCAGGCGGAAGGCGTCCTGCGCGGAAAGTACCGCGGGTATCTCGACCGGGCGGGCCGTCCTGCCGGTTCCCATTGCCGACGGCCATTGCAGGCCGGGCTGGTATTCCCGTCCGCTGTCGTAATAGCGGATGGCGACGGCGATCGCTTCCGAAGGCTCGCGCTCGCTTGCCATGCCGGACTGCGCACCGAAATCGGCGTCCCGTTCCACAGTCGCTTCGGGCAGGTCGACCGGATCGGTCACATAGGCGTCTTCCAGCGTTACGCGCACCGTCGCGCCGGTTTCGTCCAATGTCAGCGGATAGAGCGCGTCGATCGTCTCCAGAACTGCCGCCTGGTCGGGCGCGTCCAGCGTCAGGCCGGCAAGGCCTTGCAGGATATCGGGTCCCGCCAACCAGCCGGATCCCTCAGCCAAGGCGGCGAATGTGACCGGCCCTTCGTCGGCGAACACTTCGAAGCTCAGCGCCGGGATGCGGTTGCCGAAGCCGGTCAGGTCGAGATCCTCGAACACGACATAGGCGCAATCGCGAAAAGCGGGGCAGGCCGCGCCTTGCGCCGATGCGATCAGCGGGTCCGCCTGCTGGTCGCCCAGCCCGCGATGCACGCGCATCGTTCCGGTGGCCTTCAGATCCCCCGCTGCCCCGCGCAGCAAGTTGCCGTCCGCCCAGATCCGGCCGACATCTCGGATCGGCCTGCTGGATAGGGCCACGGCCAGCGAGACGGTATAGCTGTATTGCGTCACGTCCGGCCGGCCCTTGCCGCCGCTCGGCTCCGTGCTCTCCTGAAGGTCGGTCGCCCAGATCACGGTGCCCGGCACGCGGACCCGGCCGAACTGGCGGGGGATCGGGACGCCGTAGCTGGACGTGCTGACGGCGAGCTCGGTCAGGCGTGGGCCGTTGCGCTTATCCCCGCCGAATAGGGCACCGTCCAGCGAGCGTCCCGCCAGCGCGCCCAATGCGCCGCCCACCGGGCCGGCAATGGCGGTGCCCACGGCACCCAGCAACAATGTGGCCATCAGTCGGTCTCCTCGGGAAGGCGCCAGCGCGCGATTACCGGCCAGGGAGGCGGGCCGGGGCATGCGACCACGCGGCGAAGGCCCGCATGGGCATGGACGAAGCGGTCGCGCGCCGTCGCGACCAGCAGGTGCCGCCTCGTTGTGGCCGGGCGGGCGATCAGGATATCGCCGGGCTGCACTGCGCCGGCTGCCTCTCGCAAGCCGCAGCATGCGGCGAAATCAGCGATGAAGCCGGTGGCGGCGAGGCGCAGGGCGTAGGGCGGTATGTCGGGCACCGGATGTCCGGCGGCGCGCAGGGCAAGGGCGACGAGCCCGACGCAGTCCACCCCCGTCTCGGGCGACCTGCCATGCAGCCGGAAGGGCGTGCCGCAAAGCCGCATGGCCGCATCGGCGATCGCCGCTCCGCGCACGCTCATGCCGACACCGGATAGCGGGCGAGCAGGTCGTTGCCCGGCAGGAACGGTTCGCCCCGGAAATTGCGCGCATTGCCGAAGCGCGTCGCGCAGGTCTGCAAGGTGTGGTCGCAGCCTTCGCGCAACAGGGCGCGCGTGCCCGGTTCGGGCAGGGCGTCGAGCGGAACGTCCAGAACGACGCCGCTGCCCGCGTCGCCAACGATGTCCATGGTCAGGCCCGCATGTGGTCCGCCAAGCCAGCGCAGGTGCCCGTGGACGAACAGCGCGGCATCGATTCCCTCGAAGACGACTGCGTTCGCATCTGCGTCGCTGCCCGAAACGATCCCCTCGTGCGTGAAGCGCTCGCCCGAAAGTGCACAGTCCTTGCCGCAGAAGGCGGCGCGGCAGGTGGGGCTGGTCAGCGGCGTCACGGTCCTGTCCAGCCGCGCCCGTGCGGAGAGCAGTTCCGCGTTGAAGCGCACCCCGTCGCGGCTCACCCGGCCGATTGTCCCGGCGAAGAGTTCCGCCCGCTCCAGCGTCTCCCAGTCGATCATGCCGATCCGGACCTGCGCGCCGTCGTAGCGGCCCGCAGCCAAGTCCGCTTCGTGGATCGCGGCATGCGACAGCAGCCCTTCGACATCGGCCCGGTCCTCGCGGAAGCCGGACCCGAGGCGGATCGCGCCGGGTACCATGCCCGGACCGGCGCGATGCAGCAGGCCGTCGAACCACAAATCCCGGTCGTGCGTCACGAAGCCGAGGGCCAGCCCGTCGCGACGAAAGACTTGCCAGTAGGTCGCCAGCGGCTCCAGCGCCGTCGCGCGGAACACCCGGCTCACGCGTCTTCCTCCCGAAGTTCGACGAGTGGGACGGTGGGTGCCTCCCCGGCGGCGAAGGACAGGCCGGACATGTCCAGCCGGTCCTGCTCGAAGCGGACCGGAACGTCGAACTCGAAGCCTGCGCGGATTTCCGCTCCGGCAGGCGGAGCGACCGCGAAGACGATCCGTCCGCCGTGGGCGAGCGTCCAGCCGGACACCGCCACGCCGTCTATGCTGACGCTGACGGTGCCGGGACGGGGCCGGGTGATGAAGCGCACCTGCTTCTCGTCCAGATTATCCTCGCCGTAGCGTTTCGCGAGCCGGAAGGTCGCGGTCTGGCCGTCGCCGGTGCCTATGTGCTGGTCGGCCGCGCCGGGCGCTCCAGCCATGCCTGCGGAACTGAAATCGAACGGATCCCGAAGCCGGAAGCCGCGTGCCGCGCCCCGCCGCGCGCGGAAAAAGGCGAGCAGCTGGCCGAGCTCCTCCTCCGACCGGATACCCGGTCCAACGTCGAAGCGCAGGCGCGCGTCGGACCAGTGAGAGGCGCGCCGTTCGTGGCCGGACACGGTTGTCGCGACGGAAGTGGAGAATTCCGGGCCGACCGACACGTCGCGGCCGAGTGCAAGGGGGTAGGGCACGTCGTCGAAAGCCTGCATGGCGTCCTCCCTGGGTGTGGGCAATCGTGTGAAACCGTCGCGCGTGACCTGCGGCAGCGCCCAGACATAGCTGCGGGCGACGCCGCGCCCGGCGGCCTCTTCCAGCCCTGCGTCGATGGCGCGCCAGTAGGCATCGGCGTCCTCTGCGCGCAGGACGAAGCCGGCGAGGTATTCCTGCCGGTCAGCCGGATAGCCGAGCCGCTGCTGCACGAAGGCGTATCCCGCGTGCCGCCGTGCTTCGTGTCCCGCGGTCAGCCAGTCGTAATCTTCCAGCTGGAGCATGTCGAAGCGCGGCCAGGCCCAGGTGACGGGCATGTTCGCGCGGTGCAGTTCCGGCATCTCCGGGTCGAGCACGGTTGGGGTGAAGATCAGCAGCCGGACATGCGCCCCGTCGCCGCCGATCTGCCGGACCTTGCCGGCGATGGACGCGGTGGAAACGAACAGCCGGTATCCCGCCTGGTCCAGCAGCGCTGTCTGCGCGGCGTCCATCGGCTGGCGCATGTCGGCGATGACCGGCGGATTGCCGCCGAAGGCGGTGCGCGCAGCATCGTCGTAGAGGCAGATCTTTCCGTCCGGCGTCACCCACCACCATGGCTCGCCGATCTGGAACAGCGACGCGCCGCCCGCTTCCGTCAGGAGCTGGACGAAACGCCCGGCGGTGTTGCGCAGGAATGCGAGCGCGGTCGCATTGACCGGCGACAGCAGGGTGGAGGGTGGATCCCAGCCGGTCAGCGCAGGGGTGCCGTCATGGGCGCGCTGCTTCCAGCTTTCGGGGCAGTCCCGGTTTAGCAGTTCGTAGGACAGCGACGGGATCGGCGCGAAGCCCTGCGTCACGGCCTCGCGGAAGAAATTGCGATGCCATGCTTCGGCCGGCGCGGCGAGGTCGGCGGCCGAACTTGCTTCCAGCCGCCCGGCCACGCGCTGCAGCCGGTAGTAATGGCTCATGCCGACATAGTGGACGAAGGTATCGCGATAGCCGAGCCCGCGCATAATCCGCAGCAGGCGGGCGGGCGCCTGGTTGTAACTGTCGTCGTAGGCGGTGCAGATGCCGGTCCCGTGCGGCGGCAGCAGCACATCGCCGATTTCCAGCATCGCGCGTTCCCCGTCGCAGGCGATCGCGCTCATTTCCGCCCAGCCATTCGCGCGGGCGGGCAACAGGGCATGGCTGTCCGGATCGTAGCCCGGAGGCGCGAGCGAGACGAACATCCGGTCGATGTCGGCCGGGAACACCGGGTCCCCGCCTTGCGAGATGTCCCAGCCGCCGGCGAGCGCGGAAAACGGCAGTTCGATCACCGCGTCCTGCGGCGTGCCTTCGGCATAGTTCCACAGCCGCACGAACCAGCTTCGCGGCTGGCCCTGCGCGTCGCGCCCCTCGATCGTCAGGGTCGGGCCGTGCGGCTGGTCGAGTGGGACGAGGCCGGAGGACCGCCAGCGGAAGCGCAGCGTCGTGCGGGTGTAATCGCGGTCCGTCTCGTAGGCGAGCAGAGGATGGTCGAGCGTGTCCTCGCTCCACCAGATCAGCCCGGCCAGCGCGTCGCGGTGGTGGAACTCGCATTCCACCCGCAATGCATCGGGCGCGGTCGTGACAGTGCTCGCCATCATGGGGCGCGGGAAATCGACCGTCCAGAACCGCGGATCGAACCGCTGGATATGACCGGTGTCCTGCCCGCGACGTTCGCGGGCCAGCCAGAAGGACATTGCTTTTCTCCAAGCTTTTGCGGGGCCTTCGGCCCCTCGGCTTTCCTCACTCACGCGCCCTACGGGCGCGTCGCTGCGGGCGGGCGGTCGCCCTTGCGGGCCTTCGGCCCGGGGGCGAGACTCGCTACTTCTCCAGTGCGCGGCGGATGGCGCTGGCAATCTGGCGGGACGAGCGTTGCAGGGCGCGCGGGGCGTTGGTGCCGCGTTCGGGGGCGAGGTTGATCGCGACAGTGACGGCGCGCGAGGCTCTCTGGCCCGCATCTGGTTCCACGCGCCCGGCGCTGGTGGGGACGAACACTTCGGGGCCCCGCTCCCCGACGAGGTATCCGCGCCCGGGCGCCACCGGACCGCCGGTCGCGCGGCCGGGAAGGCCGAGCAGCGCGCCGACCGATCCGCCGATGATTCCCGCCAGCCCGTCCGATCCGCCGAAGATGCGGTCCAGCCCCATCTGCAAGGCGTGGGCGGCAATTTGGTCGAGCGTGCCGGTGGCGATGCGCTTCAGTTCCTCGAACCCCAGGCCGCCCTGCCGCACGGCGCGCAGCAGGCCGGCCTCCAGCGCCTGTCCGGCACGATCGAGCCCGCTCACGAGGTCCGCGTCCAGCGTCCCGCGCAGGCGGCGGATGTCCGCTTCGAAGCCCTGCGTGCTGGCACGCACCTCGACCAGCATCGTGTCCAGTTCATCGTCCATCGGTTTCGCTTTCGATCAGCCGTGCCAGAGCGGCGCGGTCCATGGCGGGGGGATCGCAGGGCGGGGCGAGCGCGGTGGCGAGCTCGGCAGGCGTTGCCGCCCAGAACTCCCCCGGTCGCCAGCCCAGCGCGCGGGCGGACAGTGTGGCCAAAAGCTGCGCCGAGCGGGCGAAGGCGCTGTCTGGCGGCGAGCCGCTCATGTGCGGCCCTGCAGGATCTGGCCGAGCAGGATGCGCAAAGGCGGAGCACAGGCGACGAGGCCCGCCGCGGCCACCGCTTCGGCAAACGCTTCGCGGTCCATCGCGACGGTGGGATCGCGGCAGTGCCAGAACAGGGCCACCAGTTCGGCCAGCGCCAGCCGCCCGTCGCCCGCACGCTCGACCAGCGCGAAGAGCGGGCCGATTTCCTCCTCAGCCGCGACCAGCGCGGTGAAGTCCGGCCGGAGCCGCACGGTCTGGCCGGCGAGGGCGAGCGAGGCTTCGCCGCGCAGCGCATTTGCGCGGCTCATGCGGCGGCTCCGTGCTCGGCCACGGGGCCGCTGCTTTCCAACTGCACCGCGTAGTTGCGCTCCCCGTTGAAATCGCCCGCGTAATCCAGCCGCTGGACGAGGAAGCGCCCGCGCATCCGCGCGCCGTCCTCGAAGCTCAACTCGTACTGGGCGACCGTCCCGGCGAGCGCGTGGGCGCGTAGCGCGCTTTCGGCCGCGCTGCCGAGGAAGATGCCGCTGGCCGATACGGACACCGAGCGCGTCCCCGCACCCGAGAGCAGTTCGCGCCAGCCGCCGCTGCCCTTGTGCGTGACGACGACCGTATCGCCATTGACCGACATCTGGGTGGTGCGAAGGCCGGCGACCACGTCGTAACCGGGCGGCTGCGCGCCATCGGCGATCTTGAGCAGGAAGGCGGCACCTGTCTGGGGCGTCATCGGAAATCTCCTGAATCTGTGAGGTTAGGGCGGGGTCCGTCCGCGAGGGCACGGATGCGGTATTCCAGCAGGGTGGTGCGCAGGCCGCGCTCGCCCTGACGGGTCCGGGCGCGCAGGAATGTGATCGACGCAATCGCGACGCCTGTCTGGCGGCGCGGCAGCGCGGACACGCGCGCGTCGATCGCGGCGTGGAGCACCGCGTCCTCCAGCGGATCGGCGCGAGTGACGAGTTCCAGTGCCAGCCGCACTTCGCGGCCGGCCTGCGTCTTGGTACTCCAGTCGGCGGAAGCGCTGGCGGCGATGGCGAGGCAGGGCGCGCTGGCCGCATCCGGGCTTTCCTCCGTAACGCCGTTCAGCCGGTCCAGCGGGGCGGGGCCGGCGCGCAGCCAGTCGAGCATCGCTGTGCGAAGCAACTGTTCCATCAATCGTCTCCGTCGAAAATGTCGGGCCAGAGCGCGCGGGGATTGCGCCAGTCGTCCGGTCGGCGCGCGCGCTTCGCCCGGCGGGCAGAGGCGACGGCGATGCGCCGTGCACGCTCCGCCAGCCGCGCCGCGAAAGGCGGCAGGGCGGCGCGGATCATGCGATCCGCATCCTGCGCCAGGGGCGCCATAGCGCCGTGATCGCGGCGGGCGGCGGCAGGTCCTGCCCGCTGTCCCGCTCGCGGTAGAGGTGCCCTGCGAGCCGGACGATCCCGTGCCGCAGCGCGTCGGGCAACGCCTCCCATTCCGGCGCGAGGCCCGCCGCGAACGCCACCGCGATCCGCGGCGGACCGGACGGGCGCAGCAGGCGGACCCGGCCCGTCCCGTGCGCATCGATGTCGATCTCGTAATCGGCAGGCGACAGGGCAAAGCGGGCGCTTTGCGCGGGCACGGCCGATACCGCCGTGATCGCATTGACGGGCGCGGTCGGCAGCGCCTGCCAGCCGGGTTGCGCGGGCAGGATCGCCTCGCAAGCCTGCGCCAGCGGCATGACGCCGGTAAACGCCTCGCAGGTATCGGCGGCGGCGCGCAGCAGGCTTTCCAGCAACGCGTCCTGCGCATCGGTATGGATGGCGAGCCATTGCCGCAGCGACAGGAGAGCCGCTCCGCCGTAATCGGCAGGGGTCAGAATGGTTCGTCGCATTGATTTTCCCTTTGTTTGAGCGCGACGCCCTCCGGGCGCGCATCCTCGGCGGTGCGAGCGTGAAAGAGGCCCCGGTCGGCGACCGGCCGACCGCAAGGCCGACCGGCCGCCGGCGCAACTGCGCCGCCCCCTCGGAAGGCGTGCGCGCAGCGCACTGGCCGCGAGAGAAAAAACTCCCTCCCCCTATTCCTCGATCTTCAGCAGCTTGATTGCGTTGCTGTCGAGCACCTGCCCGCCCACGCGCCGGGTCGCGTAGAAGTGGACGAAGGGCTTGTTGGTGAAGGGATCGCGCAGGATCTGCGTCGCGGTGTGTTCCGCGATCAGGTAGCCGTGCCGGAAGTTGCCGAACGCGATAGGCGTGGCGCCTGCGGCGACGTCCGGCATGTCCTCCGCCTCGACCACCGGATAGCCGAGCAGGCGGTCGGGCTGCCCTTCGACCAGGCCCGGCTGCCACAGGAAGGCGCCATCCGCGGTCTTGAGCTTGCGGATGTCCGCCAGCGTGCGGGCGTTCATCACGAAGCTCGCGCCCTGCCGGTGGCCGGCCTTCAGCGCATGGACCAGGTCGAGCAGCGCCAGTTCCGCCGCACTGCCGAGGCCCGCCGCATCGCCGGTGCCCAGATATTGCAGCGTCCCGAAAGCGCGCGCGCCGTCATCCGCCGTGCTGTCCGGCGCCGTAAGGAACCCCGCCGGCTGGTCGATGCCGCTCCCGTTGACGAAGGCCGCTCCTTCGGCGCGTGCGAATTCGACCGCGATCTCGCTCGCCAGCCAGCTTTCGAGGTCGAAGCCGGCATCATCCAGCATCGCCTGGCTGGCCGCGGGGTTGGCGTAGAGCTCGCCCGTGGGCGGCGCGATCTCCGCGAAATCGGGCGTCGCGGTTTCCGGCCGCGCGGCAGTCTCGCTGACCCAGCCGCTCGCCGTGCCGCCGGTCGTGACGAGCTTGCGGTAGCCCGCGCTGCCCGTCTGCACGACCTGCGCAAGGCTGCGGATCGGGCTGATTTCGACCAGCTGGCGGGCGATCAGCGCGTCGATCTGGTGCGGGACGGCATAGCCGCCGTCGGAGGGGCTGGCGCCGCTGACGGACTTGATTTCCGCCACGCTGCCGCGCCGCAGGTATCCCTCGACGAAGCCCTTCACTTCGGGCGCGGAGGCCTCGGCGGACAGGGCCGGCCGTTGCGCCGCGCGCCCGATCCGGTCGACACGCGCCTTCACGTCGTCGACCTCGGTCCGCAAGGCCGCGACATCGGCCTCGGTCCGGTCCTGCCGAGCGACGATGTCGAAGCTCGCCTCCAGCGGGTCGGCGGCAGGCACGGGGGTGGCGATGGTATCCATGGGTAGGTCCTTTCGGTGGTGGAATGATGAGGTGTTTCGCGGCGCGAATGGCTTGGTCGCGGAGCACGGGCCAAAGGCCCGCAAGCGCGACCGCGCGCCCGCAGCGACGCGGCCGTCAGGCCGTGTGAGCGAGGACTTCGCAGCCCGGAGGGGGTGCGGGTAAAACAAGATGCACCCGAGCGCCGTGCTGCAACGGGTGCGTGACGAGGCTGACCTCGAACAGGTCGATTTCCTCCAGCGTGCGGCCTTGCGGGTGGTGGCTGGCGCGGCGGGCGCGGTAGCCGAAGCTTAGGCCGCTGATCGCGCGGGCGGCCAGCATCCGCGCGGGCCGCCCGTCCGGGTTGTCGAGCGTGGCCACGATCCGCAGGCCCCGCGCATCCTCCGCCGCCTGTTCCACCCAGCCGATCCGCCGGTCCGACCGGTGCTGCCAGAACAGCGGCAGCGGTCCGGTGCGCCCCGCAAGGCTGAGCGCGAAGGCACCGGCGCGGATCGTGTCGCGCGCGCCGTCGGGCCGGCCGAACAGAGCGGCATATCCCGCCAGCTTCATCGCAGCAGGTCCGTCATGCCGATCCGAACCGCGATGCCGACCAGCAGCAGCGCGAAGCCCGCGCGCACCAGCCATTCGACCGCCGCCTTCCACGCGCCGGCCTTCGCCTCGCGCCAGCCGCCCAGCAATTCGCGCAGCTCGGCCATGTCGCCGCGCGCGTCGTCGTCCTCCAGCCCGAGCCGGACCAGCGCGCGGGTCGCACCGATAGCGCTCGATTCCTCGACGATGGCGCGCAGCGTCATCAGCTCGGTGCCCTCGGCCCGCGCCTGCGCGATCAGCCGGGCGAGCATGTCGTCCTCGCTCATGCCGTCTCTCCGGTATCCAGCCCCAGCAGAGCGCGTTTTTCCTGTGCGGAGAGGAAATTCGCCGCGCCGATTTGCGCCCACAACCGCTCGCGGTCCTCGGCCAGCGCGGGGATCCGGTCCTGGTCCACCGCCAGCGCCGGCTGCCCGGCGTCGCCGCCGAACCAGGGCGCCAAGCCATGCGCGATCCCGCCCAGCATCTTGTTCGCCAGCGGCAGCAGGGTGAGGCGCCACAGCGCGCGGTTCGCTTCCCGGTAATTGGCGTAGGTGTTGTCGCCCGGCAGGCCGAGCAGCATGGGCGGCACGCCGAAGGCGAGCGCGATGTCGCGCGCCGCCGCCGCCTTCAGGGTGGCGAAGTCCATGTCCGCCGGGCTCAGCGCCATCGACTGCCAGCTCATCCCGCCGTCGAGCAGCATCGGCCGCCCGGCATTGCCCGCCCCTTCGAACGCGCGCGTCAGTTCGGTGCGCAGCCGCTCGTATTGCTCGGCGGTCATCTCTCCCCCGTCGCCCGGCGCATGGACCAGCGCGCCTGACGGCCGCGCCGCATTGTCCAGCAGCGCGCGGTTCCAGCGGCTGGCTGCGTTGTGGATGGCGATGGCCGGGGCCGCCGCCGCCAGCGCGCCCGCGCCGTAATGATCGTCGCCCGGATGGAAGGCCTTGAGGTGGAGGATTTCCGGCCAGCCGTCCGCGTCCTCCAGCGGCAGGTCGATCGCCCGCGCCCCCAGCCGGTAACGATAGCCGCGCGGCCAGCCGTCCTCGCCCGGCACCACGCTCACCCGGTCGGGCCGCAATGCGAACAGTTCCACCGGCGTGCCCGCGCCGTCCTTCAGCACTTGGACGTAGGCGTTGCCGTGCAGCAGCAGGTGCGCGGCGAGCGTTTCGACCAGCGATTGCCCGGCCGAGGGCGCAGCGACCAGCGCGGCGAGCTTCGGATCGCGGGCGAGGAGCGGCGCGCTGCCCACCCCCTCGGCCACGATCCGCACCGATCGCTGGGCGACCGGATTGCCTTCGTACCCGTCGCGCAGGGCCTCCGCATAATCGAACGGCGCGGCCCCGGGCCGCGCCTCGAACGCGGTCGCCCAGGGGGAAACGAACCCGCGCGCAACAGGCACGGCCGGGCGGCCCCCGCCCTTGAAGGCGGAAGCGATAGTGGTGAGCAGGGACATGCGATGTTCTCCGGTCGGGAGGGATGGTCGGTTCTGTTCGGGGCGCTGGCCACGCCCGGGTGGTCACCCCGGCCACGTGCCGGGGCGGAGCTTTTCGTGTTGCGGTTCGTCACAGGCAACTCGCTTGCCGCCAGTCCACCGTGGGCCTAGCCTCCGCCCATGCGGTGCAAGCTCGCTCTCACGGCCGTCCTGTTGCTGAATGCCTGCGCGCTGGAGAGCGACGGTCCGCCGCGCGACTGTGCGGTGGCGAAGGCGGAATTCTGGGACTGTTTCGATGAGTTTCAATCGGCGGGCTTCGAAGCCATGTGGTATGGCTGCGTTCCCCATTCTGAGCCAAAGATCTTCGAAGGCTCTTTCGGGACGGATTTCGAATGGAGCCAGTTCTTCGAGAACCGCCAGCCGTCCCCCGAAGAAGCGTTCCCGGAAGACTATTCCCCGCCGAACCTGGCTTTCAAACAAGGCGTCGTTCCTCCCGCTTCGTCGCGAGGAAACGCTCGCCTCTGGGCAATCAGGTTTGTCGGCCGGGAAGAGACGTGCCGACTTTTCCCGGAAATCCCGCCAACGTTCTTCGTCGAGAAGATATTGGACAAGGAACTGATCTGGGAAGTCAAAGGCTACCCCACCTACAGCTTCGAGTAATACCTCACAGCACCACGATCCGCGGCTCGCTGCGCTTGGTCAGCATCAGTTCGGTCAGGGCCCAGACCAGTGCATCGGCGCGGTCGGGGCTGCGGCCGGGGCCTTCGTAGGCGCCTCCTGGGACGAGGCCGCACAACTCGTCCTCCAGCGCGGCGAAGTGGCCGGCGTGGCGCACCCGGCCCGCTTCGTAGAGGGCGGCGACGGGTTCGGCCCGCGCGGTCTTGCCGCGGCTGGCATGGACCCGGCGCACGGGCAGGGCGCGGTCCGCGGCGCGCAGCACGCTTTCCACCATCGCGCCGCCCTGGTTGGCTTCGGCCACCACCCGGTCCGCGTTCCAGGCGCGCGCCGTGTCCGCCACCGCGCGAGCCCAGCGTTCGGGGCTGGCGCGGTCCACGCTGCAATCGGCCAGCACGTGGGCGATGCCGCGCGCGTCCAGCCCGGCGAC
The DNA here is from genome assembly GCF_040717445.1 of Qipengyuania sp. JC766. Classification (NCBI taxonomy): domain Bacteria; kingdom Pseudomonadati; phylum Pseudomonadota; class Alphaproteobacteria; order Sphingomonadales; family Erythrobacteraceae; genus Qipengyuania; species Qipengyuania sp. JC766. The sequence goes on from NZ_JBFEFL010000001.1 coordinate 2,517,006, forward strand.
CACGATGCCGCAGGCATCGCCGTTCGTGCCCGCAGGCGGATCGACGCCGACGACCACGCGGCCCATCGCCGCATCGCAAGGCACGCCCTCTGCCGCGCGGCAGCGTTCCAGCAGCGCGCGGCTCCACAGCGCGCCTTCGACCGTGTCCACCATTTCCCCGTCCAGTTCCTGCCGCCCGAAGGCGCTCTGTTCGAACTGCTCGACCATCCAGGTGAGGTAGTCGGTCGGCAGCACGGTGTTGTCCGTCGTGCGCCCGGTGGCGAGGACCACGCGGCCGGCCTGCGTTTCCGCCATCAGGCGCCGCATCAGCACAGTCGCGCGCGGGGTGGTGGTGGCGAGCACGCGGGGGGCCTCGCCCAGCCGCATGGTCAGTTGCAGATTGTTCCAGGCCTGCATGGCACGCTCGCCCGAGTTTACCCATTTGGCAATTTCGTCGCACCAGGCATGGCTGTGCTGCGGACCGCGCAGGCTTTCCGGTTCGGCCGCGGAATAGAGGGTCGCGATCGCGCCGTTCTCCCAAGTCAGGCGCCGCAATGACGGTTCGAACACCGGTGCGAGCGCGCCGGGCGCCGCAGCCAGCACGCCGCTCTCCCCCTCCACCATGATGGCGCGCGCTTCGTTGAGGCTCGCGCCTACCAGCGCGATGCGTGCGGCGGGGTCGTTGCGGGCCACGTCGCGCACCCATTCGGCCCCGGCGCGGGTCTTGCCGAAGCCGCGCCCGGCGCAGATCAGCCATGTGCGCCATGCCTCGGCCGGGGGCAGCTGCGCGTCGCGAGCCCAGCCTTCCCAGTAGAAACTGCCGAGCGCGGCCAGCTCATGCGGCTCCAGCGTCCGGGCCAGCGCCTCGCGGTCGGCATCGGCCGCGGCCCCGCTGCGGCGCAGCCATGTGCCGCGTGAGGTGCGGGCGGGTGCGCGGCTCACGGGCGGGCCCGCCGACGGGCGATCGCGCGCCGCGTCTTCGCCAGTTCCTTGGCGGCATCGGCGCCGTTTTCGCGCAGCCGGTCGATCTTCTCGTTGATCGCCTGGATCGTCGCCGCTTCCTGCGCCAGCGTGCGGCGGCCCTTCTCGCGCGCCACGTTGTCGCGATGCGCGGTGAGGCATCGCAGCGCCGTGGCGGTATCGAACCCGCGTCCGGCACCGGCCCCGGACTGGGCCGACTTTCCGGCGCGCAAATGGGCCAGCAGCTCCATTTCCAGATTGTCGTACCCTTCGGCCAGCGCCGCGTACCACGCCTGTGCAAAGTGCGGATCGGTGCGGCGCAGGGCATAGACCCGGCTGGTGGTCAGGCCCGCCACGGCGGCCGCAGCCGCGACATTGGACGTGGTGGCCAGTTCCGCCAGGAACCAGCGGATGCGCTGCGCCTGGCGGCGCGGTGCGGGACCCGGGCGCCGACGGCGCCCGTCGACGGGCGCTGCCGCATCCCACTCCTCCCGGAAGCCGGGATGCGTCGCCCGGCGCTGATAGGGCGTGGAACTGACCACCCCCGCGATGCGCGCCGCGGCCCGCACGCCCTCGCCGTTGCGCAAGGCGGCCAGGAACGGGGCGACCCACACAGGCTCGGGATCGGCAGGGGCAGGGGAGGGAGTACAGGAGGCGGCAGGCGCACGATCGGGCGCATGGTCGTTCGCCGCGTCGGGCACGGCGACGGGCACGGGCGGGCGACCGCCGGTGGCGGGCAGTTCGGGTTCGGTCATGACGGCAAGCCTTTGCGGGCGGGGGTGAGGGGGAACGCGCCAGCGGCACAAACGCAAACAGGCGGCACCGTCCCCGGCCCGCCCGCTTTCGAATCACACTATCGCGATGTTCCTGTTATGTACCAAAAGAGCGTGACGATGTCAAGCGGAAAAACCATATGGGTTATAACTTGGTTCGGCGCTAGCTGCGGAGACTTCCCGCGGTTAGCCAAAGAAAATGGCCGGTTTTGATCCGCCAGAAGATAAGGTCGAAGGTCTGAAAGTGGGGTGGAAAGCCTACATTTATAAATCGTCGATAGTACGCTGCTCAAATTGCGAAAGGTCGCATCCGATGCCTGCTACTGAAGAAAACCAATGGGAGTTCACTGTCGAAAGGCAATTGCCCCTAAAGCGTTGGCACGCTTATCGAGTTGCTGTTGATCGTATGGAAGAGTGGTGGTGGCATCCGTCCTCACGGCCTGTGACAGAGATCCGAATAGGGATGGCTGCAGGGAGCCCTTTCAAGGCCTTCACAGACAATTCCTCGGACGTGCAGGAAGGCATCGTCCTAAGCGTTCGCCCAGGCTGGTTCTTTCACATCACCGACGCGCTTCATGGAGGAATGCGTCCCGCTACACCAAGCATGGTAGGCTCTTGGACTTTCGGTTCCGCAACGGGTGGTTTTGCGAGACATGTGGCACGCATTCGCCACTTCTCCGAGGCTGACTATTCAAGGAACCTCGACCGCGGTCTGGAGCGCCGATGGAACGAGGCGGCTGATAAACTAGTGGCGCTGTGCGAAGAAGGCATTGGCGCAATTAAAAGGCATCGCGTGTAAAGGGTGACAATATGTCCGCCTTTGGGTCGTTAGCGGATGGCCCGCTAATGGGTTGGAAAGCGCGAAAGCTGCCTGTCGGCTTTTCGCAGGCGATCGACCCACGGCGAATGTCCGGTTTTGGGGTAGTTAGCGCAATCAATGAGCAATGATTGCCTGCTCCGCGGCTGAGAGCCATCTCGCGAACCATGACATGTTGCTTCTGTGTAGTCGGTCTTGCTGAGACCTTGAGCCAGTGATGCGCCGGCAATGGCTGGTTACGATAAATTCTCGGGGCGGTCCGAATTTTTTCTCATATTGTTCTAGCAATACCTGAAAGCGCGCTCCGAACCTTCTCTCAAACTCCGCATTATACTTTTCTCGAATTTGCGGGTCGCAAAGTTTTGACCCTCTAGCTCGTGCACTAGCGTAGGCGAACTCTTGTCCCCAACTTTCCGAATTAATTTCTGGCATCATTTCTAACTCGGAAGCGCTATGGCTCGCGCAGCCGAATAGAAAAAAAGGTAAAACATAACGCGAGTATGGCTTGTGCACGTAGTGCCAATAACATTTTAGCCTTCTGTCTGCAAAGGGGTCGCTTTCAGCCTGACCGCTTCCAGCTAATTCGGCGTCGAACCTGCCGTTCCGCTATCGAAGCCCAGCGCCATAGCCGGCTTGGGAGTATCTCCTTCTCGCACCCCGACGAGCCTCGCCCTAGGTGCCAAGGTGCGGTTCAGCGCTGTCGGTCCCTGCGCCACCGGACCGCGCTCAGGCCGCCGAACAGGACGCCCAGGATGATCCACACGACCCAGTCGTCGCCCTGGACGAGCTTGAAGATGCCCAGCGCGAGAAACATCACCCCGACAAACGGAAAACCCTTCTTCGCGACGTCATTCATGGCCCAAACTCCTCGCCCTTGTCGTGCCGGCGCCATGCCATCGTCCCCGGTTGGAGCGGCGTCCTCGGCTGTGCACCGATGCGAGTATAGTCTATCACAGGCTCTCGGTACTGCTGACAATTTCCGCAATCAGCTACCGCGTCAGTAAGAGGCGTTGCATTCGACGCGCACGAATTTCTGGCGGTCCGGCGAGTACAGTATGTTCACGTGCGAGCAGCCGCCGCCGTCCTTGCTGGGCATCTCGGCAGGATTGTCGATCCAGGCACTTTCGCCCGGATCGACCAGCATCAGTTCGCCTCCGCTCAAAGGGCAGGGGAACGGCGCTTCGTCGATCGTTCGACAATGCTCCTGCACGAACTGCCGATGATCGGCAGAATGGACGGTATAGACTGCTAGAACACCGGAATCGGAGTTTGCGTAATATCGCTCGTACCGGTGTAGCGGTAACGCATCTTCGGGCAATTTGACCGCCGCTTCGATCATCTCGCTCACCTTCCGCCTTTCGTCTTCGAGTTCCTCTTCGGTGATGGAGCAGCCAGCCGACAACAACAGCGGGAGAGACAGGAACGCGGGAAAGTTCGAATTCATCACTCCAACGTGCACGAGAACGTGCAGGGCAACAACCGGTTCGTTGGGTGATGGATTGCCAGTCCCTCGTACCGAGTGCGAAAGCTCTTTTGCCAATTCCTCGCCGCCGAATTCGGACTGCAATTCCAACCTGCTTTCGCTTCCTGCCACATTGATCGCCCGGCAATACGCTAGTAACCTGTAACGCCCCCACTTAACCCTTTCGAAACCATCTTTTCCGCAAAACGGCCTCATGGCCCGGGAGCGGAAAATCGAGTTGGCGGACACGCGGTTCGTCGTTCTGTTCACGCTCCTCTACGCCGGGATTGCGATGCTCTCGCTGGAGCTGGCCCAGCGGTCGGACGGCATCGCGTTCGTGTGGCCCGCCAGCGGTGTCGCGATCGCGTCCATGCTGATGCTGTCGCGCCGGCGCCATCCGGCGATGCTGCTGGGCGTGGGGATGGCGGGCTGGGCGGCGAATGCCGCATACGGCACCGATTTCCTGCTCGCGGCCGCGTTCGCCGCGGCCAATGTCGCGGAGTGCTTCATCGCGGAGCGCCTCGCCCGGCGAGCGGATCGCAACTACCTCAATTTCACCAGCCCGCGCTGGGCCTTCGTCTTCGGCGGGGGGGTCTGTGTCGCCGGCCTTTGCAGCGCGTCGATCGCCACGCTCGCAATCCTGCCCGATGGCGGCTGGCCCGCCTTCTTCGTCTCCTGGCTGACCACGGTCGTGCTCGGCGCGCTGATCGTCACGCCGCTGATGGTCGAACTGACCCGCTCCGTATTCGGCGGCAGGCGGGCGCTGACTGCGACGCCGCGCACGAAGGTCGCGGTCATGGCCTTCGTGCTGGCGATCAGCGGCGGCAGCTTCTTCCAGGACACCGCGCCCCTGCTGTTCCTCCCGCTGGGGTCGGTCATCATCGCGACTTACGTCCTGGGGGTGCGCGGCGCCGTGGGCTCCGTCTTTATCGTGGCGCTGACCGGTTCGGTCGCCACGGCGCTGGGATACGGGTCGGTCAATTTCGGCCAGTCCGATACGCAGGCGGTCATCGTGTTCTTCCAGTTCTACCTCTTGGCGACGCTGCTGTGCGCATTGCCGATGGCGGCGCTCCTGGAACGGCTTTCGCAGGCCCACGCCCAGCTGAAGCAGAGCAAGGAATTCCTCGAGACCGCCGAAGCCACCGCCAATGTCGGGCACTGGTATTTTGCGCCCGGAGAGAGCCACGTTTTCTGGTCGGACGAGGTCTACCGCATACACGGCAGGCCCGTGGGAAGCGGGACCATGCCGGTGGCGGACGCGGTGGGGGCCTACCACCCGGCGGACATGCCGCGGGTCAGGATATCGCTGGACCTCGCCATCCGTACCGGCGAGCCGTTCCTGTTCGAAGCGCGGATCGTGCGCCCCGACGGGACCGTGCGCCATGTCCAGAGCCGGGGGCAGACCGAGGTCGAGAACGGCGAGACCGTCGCCCTGTTCGGCGTCATCATCGACATCACCGACAAGACCGAGGCGCTGGAGGAGGCGAAGTCGCAGGCCGCGCATTCGCGGCGTCTGGCCGAGACCGACCAGCTGACCGGGATCGCCAACCGGAGAAAGCTGATGGAGGTCCTGTCCGGCGAGATCGAGACCTGCAAATCGGGCGCCTGTGCGCTGACCTTCGTCCTGTTCGACATCGACAACTTCAAGGCCATCAACGACACGCACGGCCACGGCGTGGGCGACGAGGTGCTGAAGCGCGTCGCCGCGATCGCCACCGATGCCGTTCGCGGCAGCGACCTCGTCGGGCGCCTCGGCGGGGAGGAATTCGGGATCGTGCTGCCCGGCTCCGGCATGGAGGTGGCGCAGGCCGTGGCCGAACGGGTCCGCCGCAATCTGAACGCGGTCCCGCTGGAAATGCTGGGCGGCCGGCGCATCTCCGCCAGCCTGGGCATCGTGGCATGGCACGCCGGCGCGGACGAGACCGCGCTGCTGCAGGCCGCCGACGCGGCCCTTTACGAAGCCAAGCGCGCCGGGAAGAACTGCATCCGGCTCGCCGCCTGAGACGGCCCGAGACGGATTGCCCGCGGCGCAACCATCGCCTAGGGCCGCCGCCATGCTTCGCGGCCTCTACAACTGGACCATGGAAAAGGCCGCCCACCCCGCTGCGGTGAGGTGGCTGGCGTTCTTCTGCTTCATCGAGGCGAGCTTCTTCCCGATCCCGCCGCATCCGCTGCTGGGCCTGATGTGCCTCGCCGAACCGCAAAAGGCGCTGCGCTTCGGGGTGATCGCCACGCTGTCCTCCGTCGCGGGCGGATTGTTCGGATACCTTATCGGCTGGGGTCTCTACGACCTGATCGGGCAGACCCTGCTCGGCGCGATCGGCCTGACGGACAGCTTCCCGGTGGCCGCCTGTTACCTGCGCGAATACGACTGGGAAGCGATCGTGGTCGCGGGCGCCACGCCGGTGCCGTTCAAGTTGCTGACGATCACGGCCGGATTCGTCGGCATGAACCTCGTCACCTTCGTCCTCGCCAGCATCGTGGGGCGCGGCATGATCTTCTTCACGGTCGGCGTGCTGTTCCGGATCTTCGGCGCGCCGATCAAGCGATTCATCGACAAGTATCTGGGCATGGTCACCGCCGCCTTCGTGGCGCTGGTGGTGGGCGGCGTGCTGGTCCTGACGCAGTTCGGCCCCGCCGACGAGGGCGAGGCCGATCCGTGCGAAGCCGCAAGCGAAGTGCGCTGAAGGTCAGCCTTCGAAGACCGTCCGCAGCGAAATCTCGCAATTCAGCAGCTTGCTGATCGGGCAGTTCGCCTTGGCGTGCTCGGCCAGCTGCTCGAACTTCGCCTGTTCCATGCCGGGCACCTTGCCCTTGGTCGACAGCTCCGACTTGGTGACGGTGAAGCCGTTGTCGTCCTTCTCCAGCGTGACGGTGGAGCTGGTCGTCAGCGTCCCGTCCTCGAAGCCCGCATCGGCCAGCTGGAAGGACAGCGCCATGGTGAAACAGGCCGCGTGCGCCGCGGCGATCAGTTCTTCCGGATTGGTGCCCGTGTCCTTCTCGAACCGGGAGCCGAAGCCGTAGGGAAGCGCGGACAGCGCGGCGGAGCCGGTCGAGATGTGCCCTTTGCCGGCCTTGCCGAGGCCCTGATACGTTGCGCTTCCGGTATTCGTGGTTGCCATAACTTTTGTCTCCTTTGCCTAAGAGACGAGGGGCGCGGCCCGATGTTCCAAAAGATGCAACAGGACGGGTCGCCCGCGGCCCGCGTGTCGTAACGCCTTGCCGCTTCCCTCCCGTGTAAAAACCGCTAATCGCAAGGGCTTGGGGAAGGGCTCGGGAGAGCCGGGGGGCAGATTTTTCGTGGCACTATCGATCGATGACGTCCTGGACGCGGCGCTAGACGAGACGAAGCTGCGCGACCTGCTGCGCGGCTATGCCGGGCTGCTGGACGCCAAGGGGTATGCCGCGGGCTGGACCACCGGCCGCGCGATCGAGGACATGTTCCTGTGGGAGAACGACTGGACCGAGGAGATGGTCGCCCGGTACCACGCCGAATTCGCCCAGCGGGACCTGTGGACCATCGCCTCGCTGTCCGACCCGCGGTTCGACACTTTCGTGCGCATGACCGAACTGGTCCCGCCGGATGTCTATGCCGCCTCGCCGCTGTGGACCGAACTGCTGGAGCCGGGCGGGGACGACACGTTCTACGCGCTCGGCATCAAGACGCAGCTGGGCGATAGCATCGGCGGGGTCACCTTCTACCGCCGCATCACGCAATCCGATTTTACCGACGCGCACCTCGCCGCCATGCGCGAGGACGAGCGCGTGCTCGGCCGCCTCATCGGGGTTCGCGCCCGTGTCGCGCTGGGGGCCGCCGCGGCGCGTACCTGGCGCGCGGTCGTCGACAGCTATGCGGGCGAAGTCTACGTCGTCACGCCCGATCGCCATCTGCTGGACTGCAACGCGGCGGCGAAGGAACGGCTCGACGCGAAGAACGGCCTGCGGATGGTCTCGGGCAAGCTGCGCGCCGTCGTCGCCGGTGCCGATGCGCAGCTGGAGGAACAGCTGCGCCTGGCGCTGACGCCCACCGGCATCGGGTCCTGCGCGATCCGGCGGCCGGACGGCACCATGCTCCGCTACCAGTTGCTGCGGACGGAACGGCTGAGCGGCCAGCCGCAGATCATCATCCTGGGCGAGCTGCCGCAGACCATCCCCGCGACCACCCAGGCGTATCTGAAGCAGATGTTCGGCCTCTCGCCCGCGGAAGCGGACGTGATCGTCGCACTGGCCGAAGGGAAGACCACCGCCGAAGTGGTCGAAAAACGCGGATCGTCCTACGAAACCGTGCGCTCGCAATACCGCGCCGCGCTCAAAAAGATGGACTGCCCGCGCCTGGTAGACGCAGTCGCCCTCCTGCGCCGCACCCTCCCGCTGAAAGACAACGGCCGCACGATCACCGCGAAGAAATGAGGGGAGGGGCGGGGTTGCGCAAACCGGGGTGAGTGGAAGGACTGGCGCCGTCGGGCCCTGTCAGCCCGAGCCGAAGACTGCCGCTGCCGAAAGGGCGGCGACTGCGCTCAGGAACCAGTAGAATTTCCTGGGTTTTCGCCACCTTGGCGGATCCGGCAACACCATCTCGTTTCCTTTCCTCTTCGCTTTCCGGGTTGTCCGCCCTGCCGTGTGGCGGGGGCGATCCTTGGAAAAGCGTCAGTTCCCGTTTCCGACCGGCAATCTACTCGATCGAGCTGGCATCGTTAAGCAGTTCGAGATCCTCGGGTTCGCCCAGGACCGAGACGATGTCGGTTTCCCGCAATTGGAGGTCCGGCCGCGCGATGATCAGTTTCCCGTCCCTCTCGATCGTCATGGCGAGGCAGGTTCCCGGCCAATTGATGTCTTCCAGCCGCGCCCCTTTCTGCGCGGCCAGAACGGGTATCCTCGAGACCGCGCTCCGGAACACGTGGTCGTCGCGCGCCAGCACCCGGTTGACCTCTTCCCTCCCGGTGGCCGCCAGCCAGCGTTTCTCGAAACTGTCGCTTCGCGCCACTTCGGCAAGGTGTCCCACGATGCGAAGATCGAGCCCGACCGGTTCTTCCGGCAACAGGAGGTACATCAGCGTGTGGACGTCGCGCGCGCCCATCACGTCCACCGAGGCATCGCCCCTGAACCTGAAAATGGCGAGCTGGGATTCGTCGATGTCGGGGATGATCTTGTAGGCGAGGTACATATTGGGCCGGATGGCGCGCACGTCCATCCGGTCGCCGTCGAAGATCGATTGCGCGACTTTCTCGTCCAGTCCGAACTGCGTGCGTGCGATCTCGGACAGCTTCCTGCTCAATCTCGCGGTGTCGTACCGGCCTTCGTCGTAGTCGACGAGCGCGGCCCGCCCCACGAGGCTCTCGTATCGCAGGTTCTCCGGCTCCGTCTTTTCGTGGACGATGGACGTCAGTTCGTGTTCGATCCCCTCGTAGGTGTGATGCCCCAGCTGGCGATGCATGTGGTAGATCGCCCCCCGGCGCTTCACCCGCTTCGAGGCATAGACCTGGAAATAGACCCCACAGGCAATTGCGAGGGCCGCCGTGAAAAGGATCGGCACCGCACCCATTTCCAGGATCAGCCAGAACGACAGCAGGAAGCCCGCAATCGGAGTCCACGGATAGAGCGGGACCCTGTAGCCCGGACGGTAACTGTCGATCCGGCTCTCCCGCATCACGATGACGGCCAGACACAGGAGGCCGAACAGGAGCAACTGGAAGGCGCTGGCCAGTTTCGCGACCGATTCCACGTCGAACACGACGAGGACCAGCACCATGGTCAGGACCGTCGCGCCGATGGCGACGACGGGCGTACCGCTCCGGCCCAGTTCCCCCAGCCTCGCGTGAACCAGCTTGTCCTTCGCCATGGCGAACGGATAGCGCGAGGCGGAAAGGATGCCGGCATTGCCGGTGGACGCGAACGCGGCGACCGCCGCCACGACCAGCAGCGTCACGCCCAGGTCGTAGGGTATCCAGCCCAAGAACACCGCGCCCGCATCCGCGACCGGCGTCAGGCTGTCGAACAGTTGCTGCGGCGGCAGGGCCGTGACGATCAGCAAGGCGCCGAGCGTGTAGATCGCCGTCGCCGTCACCAGCGAGAGGATCATGCCGAGCGGTATGTTCCGGTCGGGGTTCTCGATCTCCTCGGACACGCTGGCGACCTTGGTCAGGCCGGCATAGGACACGAACACGAGGCCGATCGTGGTGATGAACCCGCCGAACCCTTCCCGGAAGAACTCACCGTAGGCGGGTTTGGGCGAGAACACCGCCGCAACCCCCGTGCGCGACAGGCCCACGATGATGAACGCCACGAGGATCGTCACCAGCGTCGCGACGAGGATCCGCTGCAGGAGCGTGGTTTCCTTGGCCCCGAGAACGTTGAGCAGGCCGAACGCGATCGTCAGCACGACGGCAGTGACGGTGATCGGCAGGTCGACATAGAGCGCGAGATAGGCCCCCATGCCCACCAGGGCGAAGGCGCTCTTGAATACGGTCGCGATCCACGACCCCACGCCGCCGATCATGCCCATCATCGGCCCCATGCTGCGATCGAGGAAGAAATAGGCGCCGCCCGAGCGGGGCATCGCGGTCGAAAGTTCCGCCATGCAGAACATGGCCGGCAGGATCAGCAGTCCGGCGACCATGTAGGCGAGGTAGACGGAATTGCCGGTCTGGGCCGCCGCGATCCCGGGCAGCAGGAACAGGCCGGACGAGAACATGGCCCCGGTCGCGACGGCATAGACGTCGAACAGCTTGAGGCTTTTCGCGAGCTTCTGGTCGCTCCCGGTATCACTTGCAGAGGCTATGTCGGTACCTTCCGTGCCGGAAAAAGACGTCGCGCGACCCCTTCGACAACCAGCCGGGTCGCGGATGTATCCCCGGTCGTGCGGGCCGACGCGTCGAATGCCCGCGAACCCCTCACGATGATGACAGGGCGATTGCCGCTATGTCCTTTTCGGGATCGATGGCCTGGCCCGCTTCCCTGCGCTCGGAATAGCGGTCCACCAGCTGTTCGGCATGCGGGCGCAGCAGGACGGTGAAGCGCACCAGTTCCTCCATGACGTCCACGATGCGGTCGTAGAGCGGTGAAGGCTTCATGCGGCCGGCATCGTCGAATTCCTCGTATGCCTTTGGCACGCTGGACTGGTTGGGGATGGTGAACATCCGCATCCAGCGACCGAGCAGGCGCAAAGTATTGACCGTGTTGAAGGACTGCGACCCGGCCGACACCTGCATGACTGCCAGCGTCCGCCCCTGGGTCGGACGCATGCCACCGATGCTGAGCGGCAGGTGATCGATCTGGGTCTTCATGATGCCGGTGATCTGGCCGTGCCGCTCCGGGCTGCACCAGACCATGCCTTCGGACCAGAACGCATGCTCGCGCAGTTCGTGGACGGCGGGATGGTCATCGCCACCGACCTGATCGGGCAGCGGCAGGTCCGACGGATCGAAGATGCGCGTCTCCGCCCCGAACAACTGGAGCAATCGCGCGGCTTCCTCGACCGCGAACCGCGAATAGGAGCGCTCTCGCAGGGAGCCGTAGAGTAGCAGGATGCGCGGCGGCGGCTGATCGTCGCCAAGGCCGACGGCTGGCCGAACATCAACGAAATCGCGATCCAGCGCCGGCAAGCTGTCGGGATCGGGGAGCGGGCGCAGACGGGACATGATTGAACTCCGTGGATCAGGCCAGCGTGAGGCGAAGGGCGAGCGCTGCCAGGGTCACCAGCAGGATCGGCGTGGTCAGCGTGATGCCGACGCGGAAGTAATAGCCCCAGCCGATTTTCACGCCCTTCTGACCCAGCACATGCAGCCACAGCAGCGTCGCGAGCGAACCGATCGGGGTGATCTTCGGCCCGAGATCGCAGCCGATGACGTTGGCGTAGATCATCGCGTCGCGCACGGGGCCCGTAGCGCCGGTTGCGTCGATCGACAATGCGCCGACGAGGACGGTGGGCATGTTGTTCATGCCCGAGGAAAGCACGGCCGACAGGATGCCCGTGCCGAAGGTCGCGCCCCACACACTGCCTTCTGCGGAGCGTTCGAGCAAGCCTGCTATGGCTGCGGCAAGCCCGGCGTTGCTCATCCCGTAGACGACCAGGTACATGCCGAGCGAGAAGACCACGACCTGCCAAGGTGCCTCGCGGATCACCCGGCCGGTGGGAATGGCGTGCCCGCGCGCAGCGATGGCAATGAGCGCAAGCGCGCCGAGCGCCGCGACGGCGCTGATCGGCACGCCTATCGGATCGAGGACGAAGAAACCGACCAGCAGCAATGCCAGCACCACCCACCCGGCGCGAAAGGTCGCGCGGTCGTGGATCGCTTCTGCCGGCGCGCGGAGCTGGGTGACGTCGTAACTGGCGGGAATGTCCTTGCGGAAGAACACCATCAGCGCGGCCAGCGTGGCTGCGATGGCGGCAAGATCGACCGGCACCATGACCAGCGCATATTCGCCGAACCCGATATCGAAGAAATCGGCCGAGACGATATTGACGAGGTTCGAGACGACCAGTGGCAGGCTGGCGGTATCGGCGATGAACCCCGCCGCCATTACGAAAGCCAGCGTCGCCCTGGCGTTGTAGCCCAGGGCCCTGAGCATCGCGATCACGATCGGGGTAAGGATCAGCGCGGCGCCATCATTGGCGAAGATCGCCGCGACCCCTGCACCGAGCAGCACCACGAGCACGAACAGCATACGCCCGTTCCCGCGGCCCCAGCGTGCGACATGGAGCGCAGCCCACTCGAAGAACCCCGCCCGGTCGAGGATGAGGCTGATGAGGATGATCGCGACGAAGGCGCCGGTCGCGTTCCAGATGATGTCCCAGACCACCGGGATGTCGGCGAGCGAGATCACTCCGGTGGCAAGCGCCACCAAGGCGCCGCCGATCGCGCTCCAGCCGATGCCGAGCCCGCGCGGCTGCCAGATCACCAAGGTGATGGTGGCGACGAAAATCCCGATCGCGAGCAGCATCAGGGGATACGCGCGCCCGCCGCATCCACGACCTGCTCACCGTCCTCCTTGGCGAATGCGCCCCGCTGGGGACTGGGCAGGATGTCGAGAACCGCCTCTGACGGGCGACACAGGCGAACGCCGAGCGGCGAGACGACAATCGGGCGATTGATGAGAATCGGGTGCTCCATCATCGCATCGACCAGCGCCGCATCGCTCAGGCTCTCGTCGCCAAGACCCAGCTCGGCGTACGGCGTGCCCTTTTCGCGAAGCAACTCCCGGGGATTCAGCCCGGCGCGGTCGATCAGGCTTTCGACCATGCCGCGCGACGGGGGCGTTTTTAGGTATTCCACGACGTGCGGCTCGATACCTGCATTGCGGATCATCGCCAGCGTGTTGCGCGATGTCCCGCATTCGGGATTGTGGTAGATGACGATGTCGGCGGGCACGGTGATTTCCTTCACTAGAGGAGCGCCGGGCGCGTGTGGCTTAGCAGCATTCGGCAAGTTCTGCGGCAAGCGGTTCGCACAGGTCCGCGCGTCCGCCGCAGCAATCCTTTGCCAGGAACAACATCAGATCGCGCAGGGTCGTGATGTTCGCGCGCTGGATCATCCGCCGCCCGCGCTTTTCCGGAACGACGAGGCCGGCAGCAACGAGGATGGCGAGATGGCTGGAAAACGTGCTCTGGCCAAGGCCCGATGTCTCTACCAGCTGCCCCGTCGAAAGGCCTTCCGGCTGATGACGCACCAGAAGCCGGAAGGCATCCAGGCGGGTCGGATGAGACAGGGCCGCAAGGCAGTCGAGGGCAATGGCCGGTTGCATTCATCGATATTTATCGATGGGATAGGGCGGCGTCAAATCCTATCGACAATTTCCGATGCATGCGGTGCGGGCAGTCGCGCCCGGAATTACTCTTCCAAAGCAGACCCGCATCGGCGCGCTGAGCGGAAATGGCACGAAGTGTCCTTTGCCCGCCTTCGCGAGGGCTGGCGGGCTCAAAGTCCAGCTCCCGCTATCCCGCGATCCGATCGCTCAGATAATCCCGGTCGCCTTGCCGGCGCGTTCGAACATGCCGAGGATGGTGCTCACTTCCTCTTCGGAATGTTCCGCGCACAGCGAGCAGCGCAGCAGCGTCATGTTGGCCGGCGTGGCCGGCGGGCGGGCGAGGTTGACGTAGAGGCCTTCGGTCAGCAGCGCTTCCCACATCGCCGCGCCCTTTTCGAGGTCGGGCATTATCACCGCGATGATCGCGCTCTGCGCCTCGTCGGTGCCGAGCTGGAAGCCCAGATCCTTCAGGCCCTTGTGCAGGGTGCGCGAATTCTCCCACAGATGGGCGCGCTTGTTGCCGCCGTGCATCAGCTTGCGGATGCTGGTGGCCGCGGTCGCCACAACGCTGGGCGGCAGGCTGGCGGTGAAGACATAGGGGCGGCAGACCAGCCGCATGATCTCGAACTTGGGATGGTTGGAGACGCAGAAACCGCCCACCGTGCCCACGCTCTTGCTGAAAGTGCCGATGATGAAGTCGACATCGTCCATGATGCCCTGGTCTTCGGCCACGCCGCGCCCGTTCTCGCCGATGAAGCCCATGGAATGGGCCTCGTCCACCAGCACCATCGCGCCGTTCTCCTTGGCGATGCGGACCATTTCCTTCAGCGGGGCGATGTCGCCCAGCATCGAATAGACGCCTTCCAGCACGACCAGCTTGCCCGCGCCTTCCGGGATGCGCTTCAGGCGCTTTTCCATCGCCTCTATGTCGTTGTGCTTGAACGGCACGATTTCCGCATCACCCAGCTTGCACCCGTCGTAGATGCTGGCGTGGCTGTCGATGTCGAGGACGATGTAGTCGCCCTTGCCCGCGATGGTGGAAATGATGCCCAGGTTCGCCTGGTAGCCGGTGGAAAAGACCATCGCGTGGTCCATCCCGTAGAACTCGCGCAGCGCGTCCTCGCACTCCTTGTGGCCCTGGTAGGTGCCGTTGAGCACGCGGCTGCCGGTGGTGCCGGTGCCGAAATCGGCCAGCGCCTGCTGCCCCGCCTCGACCACGTCCGGGTCGAAGGTCATGCCCATGTAGTTGTAGGTGCCGAGCAGGATCGTCTCGCGCCCGTTGCAGACCGCGCGGGTGGGGGAGAGGACCTTTTCCATCACCAGGTTGAACGGATCTTCCTGACCGCTGGCCAGCAGGCCCTCGCGCATCTGGATCAGGCCGTCGAACTTGCTGAACAGGTCCTTTTCACCGCCCTCGATTTCCTGCGGGCGGTCGGGCTGCGACAGGCCTTCGCTCACGCGCCCGATACCATCTTAGTGACCGCATCGACCAGCTGGCCGTAGGTTTCGATCTCGGCCTGCTGGTTCATGCTGATGATGATGTCGAACTCGTCCTCGATCGCGGCGACGAAATCCATCACGGTCAGGCTGTCGAATTCCAGGTCGTGCTGGAACGTGGTGGCATCGGTGATCGTCTCGTCCTTCTTGTTGAAGGGCTCGATCAGTTCGCGAATTTTCGTGTCGACTTCGCTGCGGTCCATGGGGCGTGTGCTCCGGATTGAATTTATTGCGCGGCAAAGCGGGGCGCGGGGGCGATTGTCAAGCCTTGCGCCGCGGGCCGGGCCGTTCGGGGGACGTCCGGGACCGCATGCAGCGCTTCATCCGCACCCGTCTGTTCCCCGTCGGAAAAGCTGCTGACAGCCGGGCGGGAGCGGCGTAGGGCCGACACCGCGATGCAGCCCTTGCGCCGGACTTTCGGCAATCATGCCCCCTTGTGGATCGCGGTCCTGCTGCTGGCGGTGCTGGTGCGCGCTGCCGTCCCGTCGGGCTTCATGGTCGCGCCGACGCCGGACCGGCTGATAGAGGTCAAGGTCTGCAACGGGCACACCGGACCCCTCGCGAAAACCTACATCACCGTACCGGGCAAGCCCGCCCCCGCACCCGAGAACGATGCGGCGAAGGACGCGAAATGCGCCTTTTCCGGCCTCTCCATGTCGGCGCTGGGCGGAACCCCGCCGGTGTTCGTGGGAATCGCGCTGGCGGCGATGGTGCTGCTCGGCCTCGCACCGCTGGTCTCCCCTTCCTTCTCCCTCGGCCGTTACCTGCGCCCGCCGCTGCGCGCGCCCCCGGCCGCGATCTGACACCGTAAAAACCCTTCAAGTCAGATCATTGCGCGCTGCGCCGACCGGCCGGTCGGCCGCCGCGCATGCGGAGAATACCCCATGAAGATTTCCACCCTTGCCCTCGGCACGGCGCTGTTCGCCTGTGCCGCACCCGCCTTAGCTGAGGAGGCCGAGAGCGCCGCCGCAGATGCCGCGGCAGATCCCGAAGACCGGACGATTATCGTGACCGGCAGCCGCTCCTCCGACGAGGCGGAGGAGCGCGCCGACGCCACGCCGGGCGGCACCGACGTCGTCACTTACGTGGACTATGCCGACAAGTCGCTCGTCTCCCTGCGCGATGCGCTGGCCTATTCGCCCGGCGTCTACCTGCAGCCGCGTTACGGCCAGGAGGTGCGCATATCGATCCGCGGATCGGGCCTGTCGCGCGGCTTCCACATGCGCGGCCTGACCCTCTTGCAGGACGGCGTGCCGATCAACCTGGCGGACGACAATGGCGATTTCCAGGAGCTGGAGCCGATCTTCTTCGACTATCTTGAGGTCTATCGCGGCGCCAATGCGCTGCGTTTCGGATCGGGCACGCTGGGCGGGGCGGTCAATGGCGTCACGCCGACAGGGGAAACCGCACCGGGCCTATACCTGCGCGGTGATGCGGGCAGCTTCGACACCTATCGCGGGCTCGTGTCCTATGGCGCGCAGGGCGGCCCGGGCGACGCGTGGGCAGCGGTCAGCTACGACAGTTCCGACGGCGACCGGCAGCATGCGAAGCGCGAAAGCCTGCGCTTTCACGGCAATGTCGGCATCCAAATCGCGGACAATATCGAGAACCGCAGCTATGCCAGCGTGAACCGGATCGACCAGGAAATCCCCGGGTCGCTGGACCTCGCCACCGTCCTGACCGCGCCCGAAACCGGCAATTTTGCGGGCGATCAGGCGCGCGACATCGATTCGATCCGCCTGCAGAACCGCACGCGCTTCAGTTTCGACGGCGGGCAGCTGGATGCGGGCGTCTTCGTCAATGCGAAGTCGCTCTACCATCCGATCTTCCAGGTGGTGGACCAGGAATCGATCGACCGCGGCGTCTATGCCCGCTTCGATTACGCCAGCGGCCCGTTCGAACTGACGCTGGGCGGGGAGGCGCGCTTCGGTGACGTGAACTCCAAGCGGTTCGTCAATATCGACGGGGAACGCGGCGCGAAGACCTTCGATGCCGAGCAGGAGGCGCGCACGGCCAACCTCTATGCCGAGGCGCGCTTGCGCCCCGTGGAGCAGCTGCAACTGATCGCAGGCGGCATCTACGCCGACGGGATGCGGCGGCAGCGGCAGACCTTCAACAGCTTTGCCGGCGGCGCGACGGACGTTACGGGTGAAGCGGGTTTCGACGCCTTCTCGCCCAAGCTGGGCGTCCTGTTCGAACCGGGACCCGATGTGCAGTTCTTCGCCAATTACAGCCGATCCGTCGAATTTCCCGGCTTCGTGGAGCTGGCGCAGGTCGCCAGTTTCGTGAACCTCGATCTCCAGATCGCCTGGACGGCGGAAGTGGGCGCACGCGGCCGGATCGGTATCGCGGAATGGGACTTCGCCGCCTACCGGGCCGAGATCGAGGGTGAACTGCTGCAGTTCAATGTCGGACCGGACATCCCCGCATCGACCTTCAACGCGGACGAGACGCTGCACCAGGGGATCGAGGCGGCGCTGACGCTGGACCTGACGGACTGGCTGCGCGTGCGGCAGGTCTATCAGTACAGCGATTTCCGTTTCCGGGACGACGCGCAATATGGCGACAACCGCCTGCCGGTGGTGCCGGAACACGTCTATCGCGGCGAGGTGCGGCTGGGGACCGATGCGCTGCATGTCGCGCCCAATGTCGAATGGGTGCCGGACGGCGCCTGGGCGGATTACAGCAATACGCTGAAGACGGATGGCTATGCGCTGGTCGGCGTCACCGTAGGAGCGGGCGTCGCGCCGGGGATCGACCTGTTCCTCGATGCGCGTAACCTGCTGGACGAAAAGGCGGTGGGCGATATCAGTGCCGCCATCACCGCGTCTCCCGCGTCGGTGATCTTCTACCCCGTGGAACGTCGCGCCGTGTTCGGCGGCGTGCGCGCCCGGTTCTAGGAGCAGCAGGATGGCCGATACCGCGACTTACCGCACGATCTGGCGCTGGCATTTCTATGCCGGCCTGTTCGTGCTGCCCTTCGTGCTGATCCTCTCGATCACGGGATCGATCTACCTCTTCAAGCCGCAGATAGACCGGTGGGAGGAGCGCGATTATCGGGGCCTCTCGCTCGACGGCGCGGTGTCGGCCGATCGCCAGCTGGAGGCGGTCAGGGCCGCCTATCCCGACGCGGTCTTCAACCATTACCGCCTGCCCGAGCATCCGGGCGATGCTGCGGTGGTGCAGGTGGGGCTGCCGCAGGGCGGCCTGGCGGACGTGTTCGTGTCCCCGCAGGGGGAAGTGCTGGGTGCGATCGACCCGGCGGAGCGGATTTCCACCGTGGTGGCCGATTTCCACGGGTCGCTGATGTTGGGCGACTGGGGAGACCGGCTGGTGGAGCTGGTCGCCAGCTGGACCATCGTGATGATCCTGACCGGGCTTTACCTGTGGTGGCCGCGGCCCTTCCGCGCGGGCGGTACGCTCTATCCGCGGCTGTCGCTCAAGGGGCGGCCCTTGCTGAAGGACCTGCACCGGGTCACGGGCTTCTGGATCGCCGGGCTGGTTCTGGCGATGCTGGCCAGCGGCCTGCCCTGGGCCGGGACCTGGGGCAGCGCTTTCAAGTGGGCGCGGACGGAGCTTGGACTGGTCGACGGGCCGCAGGACTGGAAGATCGGATCGGGCGCCGACGCGCCAAAGGTAACCGAGGCGGACACGGGCTGGATCATCTCCGCCGCCCGTGCGCACGAAGGGCACGATCACGGGGACATGCCGATGGAAGGGGGAACGGATGCCGCCACGTCCGGCGATCCGCTGCCGCTGTCGCATTACGTTGCTGCGGCGCAAGCAGAAGCCATGGCGTTTCCGGTGCTGGTCCTGCCGCCCAATGCGCCCCAGCGTTTCGGTCCGCCCACGGGCGATGTCTGGACGGTCAAGTCGGAAGCGCAGAACCGTCCGCTGATGCGCACCGTCACCTACGATCCCGTCAGCGGCGACGAGCTGTCGCGCACCGGCTTTGCGGACAAGCACCCGATCGACCGGGCGATCAATTACGGGATCGCCTGGCACGAGGGGCAGCTGTTCGGCATCGTCAACCAGATCGTGGGCCTGCTGACGGCGCTGGCGCTGATCGGCCTTTCGGTCGTCGGTACGCTGATGTGGCTGAAGCGCCGCCCCGCGGGGCGGCTGGGTGCCCCGGCGCCCGGACGATCGCGCGCCGGGCCGGCCCTGCTGGCGATCATGCTGGTCATGGCAGTCCTGCTGCCGCTGTTCGGCGCCTCTCTGGTTGTGCTGTGGGTCTGCGACCGGCTTTACCGGCTCGTCCGGCGGGGCGGGGAGCCCGTTTCGCCGATTAAAGGTTAGGGTCCGGGGGGTGCCTGTGATAGGCCCCCCTCGCTGACGTCGAAATTTGCGACGGACTTCGGCTTTTGACGAACGCCGCGACCTTTCCGCCCATGGCGGCAGGAGCGGGGCGCAACTTGGACGACGACTTCCTTTCATCGGACGATTTGACGCACGACCGGCCCGCATGTCGCGGGGCGGCAACCTCTCGCGTTCTTGAAAGGAACCACCATGAGCAAGACCGGAACGGTAAAATTCTTCAACGCCGACAAGGGCTACGGCTTCATCCAGCCCGACGACGGTTCGGACGACAGCTTCGTTCACATCACCGCCGTGCAGGCGGCCGGGATGCAGACGCTCGATAAGGACCAGCGCCTGAACTACGAAGTCGAAACGGGCCGCAACGGCAAGGCGAGCGCCGTCAACCTTTCGGCAGCCGACTGATTGGTTCGAAAACGACTCCGTCCCCCGCGCGCCGGTCGATGGCCGCGCGTGGGGGCGGGGCACCCGAGTTTCCCCGCTGCGTCCCACGAAAGGCCGACCGATGAGCCAGACATTCGAATTCTACGATGCGCGTGCGCGCGAAGCGGCAGATGCCGCCGGGGAGGCCTCGCTCCAGAACGTGCGGGACAAGAACCTGCGGGCCGAAAAGACCTGGCGCGCCCTCGCCGACCAGGCGCAGCAGGTCGCCGAAGAACGCGCCCGCACCGCGCGGGTGAAGGAATCGGTCCGCGAGGCCGAGGCAGGCGATCCGGCCGCGACCTGAATTTAAGCTGCCCCTGCGGCAGCCTATCCTTCGGCCTTTTCCACCTGCCACCACAAGCCACGTCGCATGAACGCCGTGCGCTCCCGCGTGGCCGCCTCGAGACAGGCCAGCTGCACCACGCCGCGCGCCGAACCGCCGCGATAGGGCAGGGCTTCCGCCTCGCACGCCCGGTCGCGATAGGTGATCCAGGCCCGCTGCGCCGCGCGCAAGGCCGCTTTTTCCTCGTCGTCCAGCGCGGACATCAGCGTCTTGTAGGTCGCGTTCAATTCGGCGTCGGCATCTTCCAGCGCGGCTGAGAAGCAGTTCGCCATTTCCACTGTCGAGGTCGCATCGGGACAGGGGCCGTCCGCGTTCATGTGCTGCGCGCCAGCGGACCCTGCAAAGCACAGGGCGCCACAGGCGAAGGAAACCGCAACAAACGTCCGGACCATCTGAAATTCTCCATCTCGGTCGTGCGCCGGACTCAAGATCCGGCGGCTAGCAATCCTAGCGTGCGCATCCTTAACGGTTGCCGCTGCAAAAGGAGCTCGCAGCCTAGTCCACCAAGGCGCGCACCGCGGCCATGAAGGGGCCGATGCTGACCGGCTTGCTCAGGTAGTTCGCCGCGCCCGCTTCGCGGATGCGTTCTTCGTCGCCGCGTCCGGCATAAGCGGTGACCGCCAGGATCGGCACGTCCGACAGGCTGGCATCCTTGCGGAAGGCGGCGATCAGGTCGAGGCCGGAGATGTTGGGCAGCTGGATGTCCATAATGGCGAGGTCAGGGGCGAAGGCGCGGGCCGCATTCAGCGCCAGTTCCCCGTCGGCCACCGGTTCGGTCTCGAAACCGTTCGCCTTCAGCACCTCGCAGAACAGTTTGCGGTTGAGATCGTTGTCCTCGACAACGAGTATGCGCTTTGCCACTGGCACCCTTCCATTCCGGCTCTCGGCCCATACCTAGAGCCCGACAAGGAACGAGACAATTCTCACAGACCGCCAATCCCAATCGAAACCTGCCCAGGTGACTGCCGACACGGCCGAGGCCCTGGCGCTGGGCGCGCTCGGCTGGATCCTGTCGGACGACGACAGGGCGGAACGGCTGCTGTCGCTGACCGGCATGACGCCCGACGGCTTGCGCGCCGCGATCGGAGAGCGCGGGACATTGGCGGCGGTGCTCGAATTCCTCGTCAATCACGAACCCGACCTTCTGGGCGCGGCGGAGCACCTCGGCACCGATCCCGCCACGCTGGTCGATGCGCAAAGGATATTGTCCCGATGACCGAACCCGCCGCTTCCGCGCCCCGACCGCTGGTGATCTGCGACTGCGACGAGGTCCTGCTGCGCATGGTCCCGCATTTCCGGGACTGGCTGGCGGAAACGCAGGGCGTGACCTTCATCCTGGGCAAGCCCGATTTCAGCGAGGCGATGCACTGGACCCAAACTGGCGAGCCCGTCGCGCAGAAGGACATGTGGCGCCTCCTGAACCTCTTCTTCGATACCGAGATGGACCGGCAGGACCCGATTGAGGGCGCGGTGGACGCGATCGCCGAGATTGCCAACCATGCGGAAGTCGTGATCCTGACCAACCTTCTCGATAACCGGCGTGACCGGCGCGCGCAGCAGCTGCGCGCCCACGGGATCGACGTGGAAGTCTACACCAACCAGGGGCCCAAGGGCCCGGCGATCGCGAAGATCATCGAGGATCACGCGCCGACCAAGGCGATCTTCATCGACGATCTTGCCCAGCACCACGGTTCGGCTGCACAGGAAGTGCCCCAGGTCATCCGCCTGCACATGTGCGGGGAACCGGAAATCGCGCCGCACATACAATGCGGCAAGGAAGCGGGCCACGCCCACGCGCGGATCGACCGCTGGGACGAGGCGTTGCCCTGGATACTCGACCAACTCGCAGACGAAAAGGAAGCCGCATGAGCATCGACGCCCGCCTGACCGAACTCGGAATTGTCCTGCCGGAAGCCGCCGCGCCCGTCGCCAGCTACAAGCCCGTGACGGTGCATGACGGGCTGGTCCACCTGTCGGGCCAGTTGCCCTTCGTGGACGGTCAGCTGGTAACCGGACGGCTGGGCGACGACGTTTCGCTGGAGCGTGGGCAGGAAGCCGCGCGTGCCTGCGGCCTGATGATCCTGGCGCAGTTGCGCGAGGCGCGCATCCCGCTCGACAAGGTGCGACGCGTGGTCAAGCTGGGCGTCTTCGTCAATTCGACCCCCGATTTCACCGACCAGGCGAAGGTCGCCAACGGCGCGTCCGAACTGATGTTCGACGTGTTCGGCGAACTCGGCCGCCATTCGCGCAGCGCCGTCGGCGTCGCGGTGCTGCCGCTGGGTGCGGCGGTGGAAGTGGACGCGATCATCGCCATCGACGGTGACTGACGGACCTGCAGAACCCCAATTCACGGCGAAGCTCGCCGGATCGGTCGGTGCGGTCCCGAAAGCGGACTGGGACGCGCTGGCCGGGATCGGCGGTGGGGGCGCGGGCAATCCGTTCGTCTCCCACGATTTCCTGACCGCGCTCGAGGATTCGGGCAGCGTCGGGCCGCGCTCGGGCTGGCAGGCCGCACCGATCCTGCTGGAAGAGGACGGGACGCTGGTCGGCGCACTCCCCAGCTATCTCAAGGGGCACAGCCAGGGCGAATACGTCTTCGACCATGCCTGGGCCGACGCGTATGAGCGGGCAGGGGGCGAATACTATCCCAAGCTGCTGATCGCTGCGCCATTTACCCCGGCTACCGGCCCGCGGGTGCTGGTGCGCGAGGAACGCTACGCCGCCCCGCTGCTGCAGGCCGCGATGAAGGTCTGCGCCCAGAACGGCTTTTCCGGCGCGCACGCCAATTTCATCGAGCCTGCGCAATTGCCGCTGTTCGAGCAGGCGGGCTGGCTGCCGCGGTCGGATATCCAGTTCCACTGGACCAATCGCGGCTACGACGATTTCGAAGGTTTCCTGGCCGATCTCGCGTCGCGCAAGCGCAAAGCGGTGCGCAAGGAACGCGCCGCCGCGCAGGAACAGGTGCGGATAGAGCGTCTGACCGGCGCCGATCTGCGTCCCGAACACTGGGACGCGTTCTGGGAATTCTACCAGGACACCGGCGCGCGCAAATGGGGTACGCCCTATCTGACGCGGGAGGCGTTCGACCTGCTGGGCGAACGCATGGGTGACCGCATCGTGCTGGTCCTCGCCAGCCAGGACGGGGAGCCGGTTGCGGGCGCGCTCAACTTCGTGGGCGAGGATGCGCTGTACGGCCGGTACTGGGGCTGCACGCGCGACGTGCGCTTCCTGCATTTTGAACTGTGTTACTACCAGGCGATCGACATCGCCATCGAACGCGGCCTGTCGCGCGTGGAAGCGGGCGCACAGGGTGGACACAAGCTCGCCCGTGGGTACGAACCGGTCCAGACTTGGTCCGCGCACTGGATCGCGGATTCCGGCTTTCGCGAAGCGATCGCCGATTTTCTCGAGCGCGAACGCGCCGGGGTGGCGATGGACCGGAACTTCCTGGCCGAACGCACCCCTTTCAGGAAGGGCTAGGCGGCGCGCATCGCGTCCTGTGCCAGCCATTCGCGCGCGCGGCGCTGCGCTTCGGCGATTTCGCGGGCGGTCATCTCGTCCGAAATGTCGGCGCGGCACCAGGTCGCTTCCTCGTGCCCCTGCGCGGCGGCAAGGTTGAACCACTTGTGCGCTTCGATCATGTCGCACGGCGCACCGTGGCTGCCGGTCGAATAGGCGACGCCGAGATCGTAGTAGGCGCTGCTGTCGCCCTGGAGCGCCGCGGCAAGGCAACTGGCGATCAGCAGGCTGGACTGGTCCTTGGGCAACTGGACGGCCTGGCCGCCCGTGACAGGTGTGAGTTGCATCGTATTTCCCCCGTTCGAACGGCCCCCTGCCGTCCATGGCCCGATGCTTCCGCTTTCATGGTCAATAAAAGGTTAACATCGGGGAGGAAAAAAGCCCGGGCGACGCAAATGCGCGGGTTCGGACCACCGTGTCCGGATTGCCGCTTGTGCCGGGTGGGCGCCCTTTCTATAGGCGCGCCCGGAACCTCGGTCGCGCTTTTGCGCAAACGGGTAGAGAGGGTTTGAGGGCGCAATGGCGAGCACGGCGCACGATCAGGAAAGGCTTGAAAAGGCCCGCGCTTCGCTGGAGGAATCCTACGTTCCTTCGGACGACGAAGAGTACATGAACGCCACGCAGCAGGACTACTTCCGGATGCTGCTGCTGGAATGGAAGCGGTCGATCCACAATGCCGCCAGCCAGACGCTCCAGTCGCTGCAGGATGGCCCGATCCGCGAACCCGACCTCAATGACCGCGCATCGAGCGAGACGGACTGGGGCATCGAACTGCGCACCCGCGACCGCCAGCGCAAGCTGATCACCAAGATCGACGCGGCCCTGCGCCGGATCGACGCGGGCGAATACGGCTACTGCGAAGTGACCGGCGATCCCATCGGCCTGCGCCGCCTGATCGCACGGCCCGTCGCCACCATGACGGTGGAGGCCCAGTCCGCCCACGAGCGGCGCGAGAAGATTTCGCGCGACGACTGACCGGACGGCGGCTTTTTGCCGGTTCTGCTTAAAGCTTCGTTAGGCAGGAAGGCGGTAGGAAGATCGCTGTATCAAGGTCGCGATACGACACGAAAACAAGGGACGATCTTTCCATAATGGCCGGCGTCGAAACCCGTCACATTCCCAGAGACAGCCTGTTCCTGATGGCCGAGGTCCGCCTGCGCGACGCGGCGGAAGGGGCCAAGGTGCGCGTGCGCAACCTGTCCGCCGGCGGGATGATGGCGGAAGGCGATCTGCGCGTGCAGCGCGGTGCCCAGCTGGCCGTGAACCTGCGCAATGTCGGCTGGGTCGAAGGGAGCGTCGCCTGGGTCCAGGATGACCGTTTCGGCATCGCCTTCGCCAACGAGATCGACCACAAGGCGCCGCGCGCCGCAGACCGGGGCGAGCAGTTCGAGCCGCCCCGCTGGACGCGCAACATCAAGGCGTTCGACAAGGTCGGCGAACGCAGTACGGGCAACATCCGCAAAATCTGACCTGCGGCGCAAACTTGCCCGCTGACCTCGCCCGCGCATCCTGCTAGCCCGGTCGCGTGGTCCGGCTGTTCGCATCCTTCCTGCTCCTGTGCCTCGCCGCCTGTTCGGGCGGCGACAGCGACATCGCGGACGTCGCGATCATCGGGGAAGGCGATATTCGCGCCGAAGGGCTGCGCCTGTCCGTCCCCCAGCAATATCTGCGCGCCGCGACGGCGGACGGGCTGGTCCGGTACGAAACGCAGGGCGATATCGTGCCTGCTCTCGCCGAACGCTGGATCGTCACCGACGGCGGGATGAGCTACATCTTCCGCCTGCGCGACGTGGACCTGACGGGCGGGGAAGCGCTGTCGGCAGAAGACGTGCGGGACGAGATGAATGCCGCCATCGCCGCGCTGGACGGGACTTCGCTCGGTCACGATCTCGACGTCATCGACGAGATCCGCGCCATGACCGGGCGCGTGATCGAAATCCGGCTGAAGCATCCCATGCCCGCCTTCCTGCAATTGCTGGCCCAGCCGGAACTCGCGCTGCGCCAGAACGGGAAGCTGCCCGGTCCGATGGAAGCGCAGGCGGATGGCGATGAAGCCATTCTGCAACCGGTCCCGCCGGAACTGCGCGGATTTCCGGCGATAGAGGACTGGGCGGAAACGGTGCGCCCGGTCAGTGCCCGTCTGCTGGGTGCCGAAGCCGCGATCGCCGCTTTCCAGGAAGGGGAGTTCGACCTGGTACTGGACGGGCAGATCACCAGCCTGCCGCTGGCCGATCTCGGCCCGCTGTCGACCGGCACCATCCGGCTGGAGCCGGTCACCGGCCTGTTCGGCCTGCGCGTGCTCAACGACGAAGGGCTGCTGAAAGGGCCGCTGGAGCGCGAGGCGCTGGCAATGGCGATAAACCGGTCCACGCTGATGGAAGGCTTCAACCTCGACGGCTGGCAATCCTCCACCCGGCTGGTGCCCGGCGACAACCCGGTCGGCCCGGACGGCGCGCCGCTGGCGGAGCGATGGGCGGGCCTGACCATGGAGCAGCGCATCAGCGAGGCGCGCAGCCGCATCGCCGCCTGGCGCGACGGGGACGGCAACGGGGAAGCGAACCTGCGCATCCTGCTGCCCGACGGTCCGGGTGCGGAAAGCATCTTCTCCAGTCTGGCGCGCGACATGGCGGCGATCGGCGTGGCGCTGGTGCCGGTGGACGCGCGCGAGGATGCGGACTTGGTCCTGATCGACCGCGTCGCGCGCTATCCCGACCGGCGCTGGTTCCTGAACCAGTTCAACTGCACCACCCGCTCCGGCATCTGTTCGCCCGAAGCGGACACGCTGGTGGAAGAGGCGCTGGAGACGCGCGACAATGCCGCGCGGGAAGCCGTCATGCGCGATGCCGAGGAAACGCTGCTGGCGGAAAACATCTACATCCCGCTCGGCGCGCCGGTCCGCTGGTCGCTGGTGCGCGGCGGGTTCACCGCCTTCGTCGCCAATGCGACCGGCCGGCACGACTTGTTCGCGATGTCCCAGCGACCCATGTAGGCGGGGAGGAGACACGATGACCGATCCCGTCCGCCCGGAACCGCTGACCGGCAGCAAGCGCCCCGAAAAGATGGGTCTCGATTTCCCAGTCGGGTCCGATCCCGCTTCCGTGCGCCGCCGGATCGAGGCGATGGAGCACCTGCTGGAACGCAGTTTCCGTATTCCGGGCGTCAATGCGCCGGTCGGGCTCGATTCCATCGTCGGGCTGGTGCCGGTGGTGGGCGACCTGATCACGGCGGCCATGGGCGCGTACATCGTGTGGGAAGCGAAGAACCTCGGCATGGGCAAATGGCACCTGATGCGCATGGCCGGCAATGTCGGGTTCGACACGCTGATCGGCGCGATCCCCGTGGTGGGCGATGCGGCGGACTTCTTCTTCCGGTCCAACACGCGCAATTTGCGGATCGTGCGCAAGCACCTCGACAAGCACCACCCGGCGCAGCGCACCATAGACCAGTAGTTTCGCCGCCCGCTATTCCGCGCTAGGGCCACGTCCATGGCGAAGGACGTCACCTACTCATCCTATCTCGATCTCGACCGCATCCTGTCGGCGCAGCACCCGGTTTCGGACGCGCATGACGAGATGCTGTTCATCATCGTCCACCAGGCGAGCGAGCTGTGGCTGAAGCTCTGCCTGCACGAATTGCAGGCCGCGCGGCAGGACATCGCGGCAGACACGCTGCGCCCGGCGTTCAAGCACCTCGCCCGCGTGGCGCGTGCACAGGGGCAGCTGATCCAGAGCTGGGACGTGCTGAGCACGATGACACCGCACGACTATTCCACCGTGCGCCCGCATTTGGGCAATTCCAGCGGCTTCCAGAGCGCGCAGTACCGCCTGATGGAATTCCTGTTGGGCGGACGTAATCCGGACATGGTCACCATGCACGAGGCGACGCCCGAAGTGGCCGAGGCCCTGCGCGCCGAACTGGACCGGCCGAGCCTGTACGACGAGACCATGCGCCTGCTCGACCGGCGCGGCTTTGCCATTCCCGACGAGGTCCTCACCCGCGACAAGCAGGCCGAATGGACCGAGAACGACGCGGTGCAGGACGCCTGGGCGGACATCTACCGCAACCCGCAGGAACACTGGGACCTCTACGAGCTGGCGGAAAAGCTGGTCGACCTCGAATACCATTTCCAGCGCTGGCGCTTCGGCCACCTCAAGACGGTGGAACGCATCATCGGCTTCAAGAAAGGCACCGGCGGGACGGCCGGCGTGCCCTATCTGGAGGGCGTGCTGAAGCAGGTGTTCTTCCCCGAGCTGCTGAGCGTGAGGACCGCGATATGACCGACTGGCGATCCAAGCGGCGCATCCGGGACATTTCGCAGGTGCTGCGTCCGGACCTGCCCGTCTGGCCGGGCGATACCGAATTCGCCTTCGAGCGGACCTGGCGCATGGACGAGGGATCGCCGGTCAATGTCGGCCGGATGACCATGTCGACCCATTCGGGCACGCATGCGGACGCGCCGCTGCATTATGCCGAGGACGGCGCCGATGCCGCGACGATGGCAATCGACCCCTATATCGGCGAATGCCTGGTGGTGGACGCGCGCGGCGTGACCGGGGAAATCGACGTGGCGGACCTGCCGCACCTAGACAGCGTTGACCGCGTCCTGTTCCGCCAGTGGGACACATTCCCGCACGACGGCTGGCGAAGCGACTGGTTGCCGATCGCGGCCGAGACGATCGAATGGCTCGCTTTGCAGGGCGTGAAGCTGGTCGGGACGGACGCGCCCTCAGTCGATCCGCAGGACAGCAAGACCATGGCCGCGCATCTCGCCGTGCTGGAGCACGACATGCGCATCCTCGAAGGGCTGGTCCTCGATGACGTGCCGGAAGGGCGCTACGAACTGATCGCTCTGCCGCTCAAGGTGGCGGGCGGCGATGCGGGACTGTGCCGCGCCATCCTGCGGGACCTGCCGTGACGGACATGCTGGAACGCGCGCGCGAGCGCGATGTGGCGGACCCGCTCGCCCACTATCGCGACCGGTTCGACCTGCCCGAGGGGGTGATCTACCTCGACGGCAATTCGCTCGGCGCGCTGCCCAAGGCGACGCCGGCCCGGCTGGAGCAGGTGGTGCGGGAGGAATGGGGGCGCGACCTCATCCGGAGCTGGAATACCGCCGACTGGATCGGGCTGCCGCAGCGAGTCGGCGGCAAGATCGCGCCGCTGGTGGGCGCGCAGCCGCACGAGGTGATCGTGGCCGACAGCGTGTCGGTGAACCTGTTCAAGCTGATCTCCGCCGCGCTCGCCATGCAGAAGAACGCCGGGCGCAAGGTGATCCTGAGCGAGCCGGGCAATTTCCCGACCGACCTCTACATGATCCAAGGGCTGGAGAAGCAGGGCCTCGCCACGCAGCGTCTGGCGGACCGCGAGGCCATCGCCGGCGCGCTGGACGAGGATGTCGCGCTGCTGCTGCTGACCCACGTCCACTACAAGACCGGCGCCCGGTACGACATGTCGGCCCTGACGAAGGCCGCGCACGATGCGGGCGCACTGGTGCTGTGGGACCTGTCGCATACCGGCGGCGCGATGCCGGTCGCGCTGAACGAATGCGGCGCGGATTTCGCGGTCGGTTGCGGCTACAAGTACCTGAACGGCGGGCCCGGAGCGCCGGCCTATGCTTTCGTGGCGCAGCGCCACCATGCGGACCTGCAGCAACCGCTTTCGGGCTGGATGGGCCACGCAAGGCCCTTCGAGTTCCAGGACGATTACGCACCGGCGCCCGGTGTCGACCGCCTGCTGTGCGGCACGGCCCCGATCCTGAGCGTGGCCGCGCTGGAAGTGGGCGTGGATCTCGCCGCGGAGATCGGCGTGGAGCGGCTGTGGGCCAAGTCGCAGGCGCTGGGCGAATTCCTGCGCGAGTGCCTGGCCGAAACGGACGTGGACCTCGACCTCGTGAGCCCCGACGATCCCGACCGGCGCGGCAGCCAGCTCAGCTTCCGCCACCCGGACGCATACGCCCTGTGCCAGGCGCTGATCGCCCGCGGCGTTATCGGAGACTTCCGCGCGCCCGACATCCTGCGCCTCGGCTTCGCACCCGCCTACCTGCGCTTCGCGGACATGGCCGAAACCGCGCGCCACCTCGCCGAAGTGCTGGCAAGCGGTGAATGGAAGGAGCCGCGGTTTCAGGAACGGGCGGCGGTGACGTAGCGACCGCTATTAGGTGGGTTGCGGACATTAGCCGCGATTGTCGACAAACGACCTAAACCATCTTCCGGCGTAATAACCCGCGATTGCCCCCAAACTCGGCCAGAGCGCCCCGAAAAAGAAGTCGAGCCCGCTCGTTGACCGCAGGTTTTCCGGATTTTCGCCTTGCCACCAGCTAATGAAGCAAATCATTGCCACCGGCACGGCCAGTAAGATGAGGCACCCTAGCTTGGGCTTACGAATGAGCAAGCCGACAAGCAGGCCAGCCGCCAGACCGATAGCGAACGGGCCTTCGATAGTCAGAAGCAGTTTCTCAATGTCCATCGAACATAACTTTGAACCAACGCAGTATTGTCCGCAACGGGGTCGTAAGCGGACCCCCTACACAAAGCCCCAACACCGCATCCCTCACCCTCACCCGAACTGCTGGCGCTCCATCTCGCGCACCGCCTCCACGCCATGTTCGGCATGCAGCTTCAGCTTTGCCACGGCATTGTCGTGGGCCATGGAGAGCATCGTGAATTCTTGCTCGTAGATGCGCGTCGGCAGGCCCGGGCGCAAATGCGCGGTCAGGAGCAGGGTGAGGGTGCAGGCATCCTCTCCGCGCGGTTCGATGCGATAGTCCTCGTGCGAGGTCAGCAGGCGGCCCTGCAGCGGGTCGATCACGCAGTCGAAGGCGTAACGCCGGTGCGGCTCCGCATGGGTGACCACCAGGTCGAAGCGCAGGTCGGGCATCTGGTGGATGACCGCCACGAAATGGTCGGGGTCCAGCGGGTCCGCCTCGACCAGATTGCCGAGGGCGCGTTTCGCGTTGCGCGGATCGGCCCAGTCGAGAAGCGCGTAAAGCTCCTCCGCCGGACACCCGATCGTGGCAGCCCGTTCGATCGCCACCGGCCCTTCCGGCGCGACGCCGCGCTTGAACCACTCGAACATCTTTGCCCCCAAGTAAAACCGGGGCCAATTTAGGCGGTATTCGTCAACAAATCCGCAATGACGTACTACGCGCCGCTACTCTTCCAGTTCGATGTCCCAGTACAGCCAGTCGCGCCAGGTTTCGTGGAGGTAGTTGGGTGGGAACATCTTGCCGTGCTGCTGCAACTGCCAGTGCGTCGGCCGGATCGGCTCGTTGTAGAGGCGCATCCCGGCCTGTTTGGGCGTGCGGCCGCCCTTCTTCATGTTGCACGGCGCACAGGCGGTGGCGATGTTCTCCCACGTGGTCTTGCCGCCCATCCGGCGCGGGATCACGTGGTCGAAGGTCAGATTGTTCATGTCGCCGCAGAACTGGCAGCTGAACCGGTCGCGCAGGAACAGGTTGAAGCGCGTGAAGGCGGGAAATTCGCTCGGCCGGACATATTGCTTGAGCGCGATGACGCTCGGGATCTTCATGTCGAGCGAGGGGGAATGGACCTCCCGCTCGTAGGTGGCGATCACGTCCACCCGGTCGAGGAAGATCGCCTTGATCGCGGTCTGCCAGGGCCAGACGCTGAGCGGATAATAGGACAGCGGCGTGAAGTCCGCATTGAGCACGAGCGAAGGGCACGACTGCAAGTTGCGCGTCGGATCTTCGTCGGCACTGCGGAACCGCGCAGCCCGTTCGAGCAGGTCGGCCCTAAACATGGAGACTCGACACGTGTGTCCCTCCTGATCGACTTGAAAATGCACTTGCAACAAAAAGCGTCAAGCCTGTTACAGACAGGCTTTCCACAGGCTTGTCCCGGATCGCGGGCGCATTATCAGGGCTGGCTGCGACCATGACCGTCACCCGCTTCGCCCCCAGCCCCAACGGCCCGCTCCACCTGGGGCACGCCTTTTCGGCGATCCGGGCGCACGACCTGGCGCGCGAGGCGGGCGGCAGGTTCCTGCTGCGGATCGAGGATATCGACGGCACGCGCAGCCGCCCGGAACTGGCCGATGCCTTCCGCCGCGACCTGAAATGGCTGGGGCTGGAATGGGACGAGGTGCCCGCGCAATCGACGCGTCTGGACAGCTACCGCGAGGCCGCGAACGACCTGCTGCGCCGCGGATACCTCTATCCGTGTACCTGCACGCGGGCCGAGATCGAGGCGCTGGAGCCGCGGCTGGGATCGCAGGGGATGGTCTATCCCGGCACCTGCAAGGGGCAGGCTCTCGATCCGGCGAAGCCCGCCGCGCTGCGGCTCGATATCGACCGGGCGATGGCGGATACGGGGCCGCTCGAATGGCACGACGTGCTGGCCGGCGTGCAAGCGGGCGATCCGCGCGAGGCGGGCGACGTGGTGATCGTGCGCAAGGACGAGCCAGCGAGCTACCATCTCGCCGCCACGCTGGACGATGCGGCGGACGGGGTGACGCTGGTGACGCGCGGGCGCGACCTGTTCGCCGCCACCCACATACACCGCGTGCTGCAGGCGCTGCTGGACCTGCCCGTGCCGCGCTGGTACCACCATCCGGTGCTGCTGGATGCGGAGGGACGCAAGCTCGCCAAGCGGCGCGGCTCGCCATCGCTGGCGGACCGGCGCGAGGGCGGGGAGGATGGACGCTTGCTTGCGGCACAACTGCGCTTGCACCGTTTTCCGGATGGAATTGCGCTGGAGAATGCCTAGGTAGGACGCATCATGAACTATATCCTCATCCCCATTCTCGTCATCCTGTCCATAATGGTCGTGGTTTCGCTGGTGCGCGGGATCATCGCGTTCCTGAAGACCACGCGGATCGACCTGGAGACGGGGGAAGGCGATACCGCAACCGACATGCAGCTGATGCAGAACAAGGCCATGTTCGCGCGCATCAAGTACCAGGCGCTGGCCGTGGTGGTCGTGGCGGTCATCCTGATGTTCGCCGGCGGCAACTGATCCGGCTGGCATTCCGGAGCAAGCGTCGGGGGACCGCATGGTAAAGCTCAACAAGATATACACCCGCACCGGGGACGACGGCACGACGGGCCTCGTCGACGGATCGCGCACGGGCAAGAACTCCGCCCGGATCGAGGCGATCGGCGCGGTGGACGAGGCGAACAGCGCGCTCGGCATGGCGGCGGTGTCGCTGTTCGGGGAAAAATACGAGGACGCGGTGCGCCGGGTGCAGAACGACCTGTTCGATCTCGGCGCGGACCTGGCGACGCCGGGCAAGGGCGACGGGACCGATTTCGAACCCGACGAAATGACGCTGCGCATGGTCGACAGCCAGACGCAGGCGCTGGAAACCGCGATCGACACGATGAACGAGAAGCTGGAGCCGCTGACCAGCTTCGTGCTGCCCGGCGGGCGCGAGGCGGCGGCGCGGCTGCACGTGGCGCGCGCATCCGTCCGGCGCGCGGAGCGCAGCATCATCGCGCTGGCGCAGGAAGTGCCGGTGAACCCGGCGGCGCTGCGATACATCAATCGCCTCTCGGACTTCCTCTTCGTGCTCGCCCGCATCCTCAACGATGCCGGCAAGTCGGACGTGAACTGGGTGCCGGGCGCCAATCGCTAGGAAGGCTCTGGCCACGCACCGTCCTACAGGCTAACCGGCCTGCTTTGCTGCAAGTGCGAAGGAATACGGGATGGATACGGTAGCGGTAATCGGTGCGGGCCAGATGGGTTCGGGCATCGCGCAGACGGTTGCGGCGCACGGAATGCGCGTGCTGCTGGCCGATGTGGACCTCGCCACGGCGAAGGCTGCGCACGCGAAGATCGACAGCGCGCTGGGCCGCCTGGTCGGCAAGGGCAAGATCGAGATCGCCGATGCGGAGGCGACGCTCGCCCGTATCGAGCCGGTGGCCGATTACGCGCCAATGGACGCGGCGGACCTCATCATCGAGGCGGCGACCGAGAAGGAAGCCGTCAAGCAGGCGATCTTCGAAAAGGCGGGCAAGGTGCTGGGCGCGAATGCCGTCATGGCGTCCAACACCAGCTCCATCCCGATCACCCGCATGGCCAATTACGCGCCCGATGCCGCGCGCTTCATCGGGCTGCATTTCTTCAACCCGGTGCCGGTCATGAAGCTGATCGAGGTCATTCCCGGCCTCGCCACCGCGCAGGACACCACCGACCGCACGATCGCCTTTGCCCAGCGGCTGGGCAAGGAAGTGGTGCTGAGCCAGGACGAGCCCGGCTTCGTGGTCAACCGCATCCTGCTGCCGATGATCAACGAGGCGGTGTTCGTGCTGGGCCAGTCCACCGCCAGCATCGAGGATATCGACAAGGGCTGCCGCCTTGGCCTCAACCACCCGATGGGGCCGCTGCAGCTGGCCGATTTCGTGGGGCTCGATACCTGCCTCGACATCATCCGCGTGCTGCACGACACGACCGGCGACACGAAGTACCGGCCCGCGCCGCTGCTGGTGAAATATGTCGAAGCCGGCTGGCTGGGCCGCAAGACGGGCAAGGGCTTCTACGATTATTCGGGCGAGGAACCTGTTCCCACGCGGTGAGGGCCGCGCGGTCGGGGAACGCAGGTCCGGTGCGGTCCGTTGGTGGGGCAAAGGAGATACCCCGATGACGACCAAGCCGGAAAACCAGGAAGCCCGCCAGGCGAAGCTGGCCCCCGAAACCCACAATGACGAGCAGGACGATCACCGCAACCAGGCGCAGGAAGTCACTAAGGAAGCGCGCTCCACGACCGTGGCGACCGGTAGTCCGACCGAAAGCGAGAAGGGCCCCAACAAGAGCGGCCTGATGAACGATTCGACGCAGGACGTGGTCGATCACATGCGCGACATGGAAAGTTCCGGCCGGGTGGACATGGACGCCTACAAGGGCGAGCCGAACCACGACGACAATGTCGACAAGTACGGCAAGGAACACAAGCCGGACGGCCTGCGCGGCGACGGCACCTGACATTGCGTGACCCGCGGTTCGCGCCGGTCAGCCCAATTCTGCGACCCTGAAGCTCAGTCCCCGGGCAGGCGGAAAGTGTCGGGCCCGGCGGGCGCGACCAGACCGTCCGGTCCGGGATCGCTGCGGCGCGGCTGCACGCTGACGATCTCGCCCTCGTCGGGGCCCTGGATCGCCGGGGCTTCCTGCATCGGCGTGGGATCGTAGCCTTCGGTGGAGACCTCGCTGTCGTCGATCACGCTGGGCACTTCCTGCACCGCGTCACCGCTTTCGCCGCCGGCCTCGTCCCCTTCGCCGAACCAGCTGTCCGGGATGTCGCCAGACGGCGTTCCGGACTGGCTGTTGGACGTCGCCACGCGCGGCGGGGCGACTTCCTCGATCGCGACATCGTCGCCATTCGCGTCCGAACCGCCGTCGAAGGCAATCGCGACTCCGACGACCACCAGTACCGCGACGCCGAGCGCGCCCCATTTCATGGAAGAAAGATCGTTAGCCATGCCGCCTTTTTACGCGGTCAGGGTTAAGATGCGGTTTTCGACGCGAGCGCCTTCAGGCGGTAGAGTTCGTCCAGCGCCTCGCGCGGGCTGAATGCGTCGATATCGAGCGCTTCAATCGCATCGCGCAGCGCATCCTGCTCCGCCTCCTCGGCCTGCAGCGCGGCGGAAAACAGCGGCAGGTCGCCAAGCCCCGCGGCCAGCCCGCCCGTCTCCGCGCGCCCCTTTTCCAGCTTGTCGAGCACCTGCCGCGCCCGCTTCACGACCTGCGGAGACACCCCGGCAAGCCGCGCCACGGCCAGCCCGTAACTACGATCCGCCGGCCCCCGCGCCAGCTCGTGCAGCAGCACCAGGTCGCCCTTCCACTCCCGCGCCCGGACGTGGTGGAGCGACAGCGCATCGCAGCTGTCCGCAAGGCGGGAGAGCTCGTGGTAGTGGCTCGCGAACAGACAGCGACAGCGATTGGTCTCGTGCACCGCTTCCACCACCGCCCAGGCGAGGGCGAGGCCGTCATAGGTGCTCGTCCCGCGCCCGACCTCGTCCAGGATGACGAAGCTGCGCTCCCCCGCCTGCGCCAGGATCGCCGCGGTCTCGACCATTTCGACCATGAAGGTGGAGCGCCCGCGGGCGAGATTGTCCGACGCGCCGACCCGGCTGAACAGGCGGTCCACCAACCCGATCCGCGCGCGTTTCGCCGGCACGAAGCAGCCGGCCTGCGCCAGCAGCACGATCAGCGCGTTCTGGCGCAGGAAGGTGGACTTGCCGCCCATGTTCGGCCCGCCGATCAGCCACAGCCGGTCCTGCGGGCCGAGAGTGCAATCGTTCGCCACGAACCGTTCCCCGGCCCGCGTCAGCGCGGCTTCCACCACCGGATGGCGTCCGGCCTCGATCTCGAGGCAGGCCTCGTCCACGATATCGGGCAGGCACCAGTCGCCCTCGACCGCGCGCTCCGCTTGTCCGGCGGCGACATCGATCCGGGCCAGCGCGTCCGCCGTCGCGGCAATCGCCTCGCGCCGTGCGGAAATTTCCCCGACCAGCATTTCGAAATGCGTATCCTCGGCATGGATGGCGCGCCCCCCGGCCTCCCCGATGCGGCTCGCTTCCTCGTGCAATTGCAACGAGTTGAAGCGCACCGCGCCCTTCATCGTCTGGCGATGGGTGAAGCCGCTTTCGGGCGCCATCAGCGCGTCGCCGTGCCGGCTCGGCACCTCGATGAAATAGCCCAGCACGCCGTTATGCTTGATCTTGAGCGAGGCGATCCCCGTATCGTCGCGATAGCGGCTTTCCAATGCGGCAATGGCGCGGCGCGCATTGCCCGACACCATGCGCAGCTCGTCCAGCGCCGCGTCGAAACCTTCCGCGATGAAGCCGCCGTTCTGCCGTTCGGTCGGCGGGGAAGGGACCAGCGCGCGTTCCAGCAGGTCTACCAGCGCGCCATGGCCCGACAGGCGCGGCAGCAGCGCATCGAGCATGGCCGGCCGGTCCTCCTGCCGTTCCAGCATCTCGCCGATCCGGCGCGCTTCGCCCAGCCCGTCGCGCACCTGCCCGCAGTCGCGCGGACTGCCGCGTCCCGCCACGATCCGGCCGAGCGCGCGGCCGATATCGGGCAGCTTGCGCATGATTTCGCGCAAGTCGGCACGCAACAGCGGGTCGCCCTGGAACCGGCGCACCAGCGACAGCCTCTCGCGGATCCGGCCGGCATCGAACAGCGGGGCGGCAAGGTCCTGCGCCAGCATGCGCGCGCCCGGTCCCGTGACGCAGCGATCGACCGCGTCCAGCAGGCTGCCCGCCCGGCCGCCGCCCTGCGCCGTCAGGATTTCCAGGCTGGTGCGTGTCGCCTCGTCCATCGCCATCAGGCCGGACCCGTCGCGCGCGACAGGTGGCAGCAGCAATGGCATCGTCCCGCGGCCGGCATGCTCCAGATAGGCGATCAGGCCCCCGGCGGCGGCCAGCATGGCCCGGTCGAACTGGCCGAACCCGTCGAGCGTCGCGACGCCGTGGATCGCCTTCAGCTGGCGTTCGCCCTCCTCGCTGGAAAAGGACTGGCGCGGCCGCCCGATCGCGTCGGGCGGCGCCAAGTCCCAGTCTTCCGGCGCGACCAGTTCGCTGGCGCCCAATCGTGCGAGCGCGGCCGCCATCTGGCCCGGTTCGGCGCTTTCCAGCTCCATGCGCCCTGTCGATATGTCGCAGGCGGCGATCCCGATGGTGCCGCGCACCTCGCATACCGCCGCCAGCATGTTCGCGCGGCGCGGTTCGAGAAGCGCGTCTTCCGTCAGCGTGCCCGCCGTGACGAACCGGACGATATCCCGCTTTACCAGCGCCTTGGAAACGGGCGAGCCTTCCGCCTTGGCGCGGACCTTCGCCTCGTCCGGCGTTTCGACCTGCTCGGCGATCGCGACCCGGCAGCCCGCACGGATGAGGCGCGCGAGGTAGCTTTCCGCCGCGTGCACCGGCACGCCGCACATCGGCACCGGTTCCCCGCCATGCTCGCCACGGGTGGTGAGCGCGATATCGAGGACGCTCGCCGCGATCCTCGCATCCTCGAAGAACAGTTCGAAGAAATCGCCCATGCGATAGAACAGCAGGCAATCCTGCGCCTCCGCCTTCAGCGCCTGGTACTGGCGCATCATCGGGGTCGCAGCGGTCGGATCGGTGCCGGGCATCCGGCCTGCCTAAGCGCCCCCCGGCCGATTCGGGAAGGGAAGGCCCCGGCTTTTCCCTAGTGCTGCCGCTACGGCTTCGCTAAGCGCTGGGCCGGACGCGATCAGGCAGACGCGAAACAAAGGAAATGACCGGCATGGCCGACGAACCCCAACGCGGTTTCACCACGCGCGAGGCGCTCTATTACCACGAGGCGATCCGGCCCGGTAAGATCGAGATCGTGGCCAGCAAGCCGATGGCGACCCAGCGCGACCTCAGCCTCGCCTATTCGCCCGGCGTCGCCGCGCCGGTGGAAGCGATCGCGGAAGATCCCGCCAATGCCGCGCGCTATACCGGACGCTCCAACCTGGTGGCGGTGATTTCCAACGGGACCGCGATCCTGGGGCTCGGCAATCTGGGTGCGCTCGCGTCCAAGCCGGTGATGGAAGGCAAGGCGGTGCTGTTCAAGCGGTTCGCCGACGTGGACTCGATCGATCTCGAACTCGATACGGAAGATCCGGAAGCCTTTATCAACGCCGTCGCGCTGATGGAGCCGAGCTTCGGCGGCATCAACCTAGAAGACATCGCAGCACCCGAATGTTTCATCATCGAGCAGGCCCTGCGCGACCGGATGAACATCCCTGTCATGCATGACGACCAGCACGGAACCGCGATCATTTCCGCTGCCGGCCTGATCAATGCCTGCAAGCTGACCGGGCGCGAGCTCAAGGATTGCAAGATGGTGGTGAACGGCGCGGGCGCGTCCGCGCTGGCCTGTACCGCCCTCATCAAGTCGGTCGGCGTGCCGCACGAGAACGTCATCGTGTGCGACCGTTCCGGCCCGATCTATCCCGGGCGCGAGGACGTGGACCAGTGGAAGAGCGCGCATGCGGTGGAAACCGACGCGCGCACGCTGGAAGAGGCGCTGGACGGCGCCGACATCTTCCTCGGCCTGTCCGCGGCCGGCGCGCTGAAGCCCGAATGGGTCGCCAAGATGAAGCCGCAGCCGATCATCTTCGCCATGGCCAACCCGACTCCGGAAATCTGGCCGGACGATGCCAAGGCCGTGCGCCCCGACGCGATCATCGCCACCGGGCGCAGCGACTATCCCAACCAGGTCAACAACGTGCTGGGCTTCCCCTTCATCTTCCGCGGCGCGCTCGACGTCCAGGCGACGAGCATCAACGAGGAAATGAAGGTCGCGGCGGCCCACGCGATCGCGGAACTCGCGCGCGAACGCGTGCCCGAGGAAGTGGCCGTCGCCTACGGCAAGCGGCACAAGTTCGGCCGCGACTACATCATCCCCGCGCCGTTCGATCCGCGCCTGATCGAGGTGGTTTCTTCCGCCGTGGCGAAGGCGGCGATGGATTCGGGCGTCGCCAAGGCCCCGATCGAGGATTTCGACCAGTACCGCCTGTCGCTGAAGGCGCGCCTCAACCCGACCACTTCGGTGCTGACCGGCGTGTACGAACAGGCCAAGGCCAACCCCAAGCGCATGGTATTCGCCGAGGCGGAAGAGGACGTGGTCCTGCGCGCGGCGATCCAGTATCGCGATTTCGGGTACGGCAAGCCGATCCTGGTCGGCCGTACCAAGGCCGTTGCGGACAAGCTGCACCAGCTCGGCGTGTCGGATCCGGGCAGCTTCGAGATCCAGAATTCCAACGATTCCGATCTCGTTCCACAGATGAACGAGTTCCTCTACAAGCGGCTGCAACGCAAGGGATACACCGAGCGTGACGTGTCGCGCATGGTGAATCAGGAACGCAACGTCTTCGCCGCCCTGCTGGTGGCGCTTGGCCATGGCGATGCGATGATCACGGGCCTGACGCGCCCCTTCGCGCAGACCGCGCGCGAGGTGAACCGGGTGCTCGAGCCGAAGCCCGATGCGGTGCCCTTCGGCATCCACATGATGATCGGCAAGAACCACACCACGTTCCTTGCCGACACGACGATCAACGAGCGGCCGACTTCTGCCGAACTCGCTCATATCGCGCGCGAAACCGCCGCCGTGGCGCGGCGCATGGGCCACGAACCGCGCGTGGCGTTCCTGTCCTATTCGACCTTCGGCAATCCGTCGGGCAAGTGGCTGGAAAACATCCGCGACGCGGTCGCCATCCTGGACGAGCAGGAGACCAATTTCGAATACGAGGGCGAGATGGCGCCCGATGCCGCGCTCAACACCAAGGTGATGGAGTTGTATCCCTTCAGCCGCCTGTCGGGGCCTGCCAATGTCCTGATCATGCCGGGCCTGCAATCGGCCAACCTGTCGGCCAAGCTGCTGCGCGAACTGGGCGGGGACGCCACGATCGGTCCGATGCTGATCGGCATGGAAAAGCCGGTGCAGATCGCCCCGATGACGGCCAATGCGCCCGATGTGCTGACCCTCGCGGTGCTCGCGAGCGCGGGGATGGTCGGCTAGGTCGCCCGACCGGTTTTCCCCGCGCTTCGTCGCACCCGGCACTGCCGGTTCATCGCCATGCAATCGGACGGGCCGCATCGCGCGCATCGTGGGGCAGGGATCGGGCCGGATACGGATCGGACGACAGGTCCGGGCCCGGACAGAAAAAGGACATGACATGAAAAAACTGACGATCGCAGCCGCCGTGGGAGGCGCGGCATTTGCCACCCCGGCCATGGCCCAGTCCGCGCCGGGCGGCCTCCATGTGGGCGTCATTGGCGGGTACGAGGGCATCGACGTGGAAGCGAGCGACGGATCGGAAACGGCCGATGCCGATTCCGCGGTTTACGGCATCACGGCCGGCTACGACCTGTCGCTCGGCGGCGGGTTCGTCGGCGTGGAAGGCGAGTATTCCGCCAGTTCCGGCTCGACCGAGTTCCCGTCCAGCTTCGCAGGCGCCCGCGAAGGGCTCGAGACGGACGGCCAGTACTATATCGGTGCGCGCGTTGGCTTCGCGGTGACGCCCGGAATCGCGATCTACGGCAAGGCCGGATACACCGCGCTCGACACCAGCGCCTTTACCGAAGCCGGCTCGCTCGACGATCTGGAAGAGAATACCGACGGCTTCCGCTTCGGCGGCGGGCTCCAGGTCGCGCTTCCGGGCCCGCTCGAAGGGCGGCTGGAATATCGGCGCTCGGAATATAACGATCTTGGCATCGACGGTTTCGGCGATGCGAAGACGGACCAGGTGGTCGCCGGCGTCGGCCTGCGCTTCTGAGCAATCGTTCCGAAAGCGAACTATCGAGGGCCGGGCGCAAGTCCGGCCCTTTTCGTATGGGCCGTCAGAAGAACGCCTGGATCGCCAGGCACACCGCTACGCCGACGGCGAGGTTCATAGGCAGGCCGATCTTCACGAAGTCCATGAAGCGGTAGTTTGCCGCGCCGTACACGAGCGTGTTCGTCTGGTAGCCGATCGGGGTGGCGAAGCTGGCGCTCGCGCCGAACATCACCGCGACCACCAGCGCGCGCGGATCGATCCCGGCGGAGCCTGCGAGGCCGATGGCGATGGGCGTCATGATCACCGCCACCGCGTTGTTGGTGACCGTTTCCGTCAGGATGCTGCAGACCGCGTAGACGAGGACTATCAGCAGCAGCGGCGAACTGGCGTCCATCAGCGGCTCCAGCCAGCGCACGATCAGGTCGATCGTGCCGGCATTGTCCAGCCCGCGACCCACGGCCAGCATCCCGAAGATCAGGACCAGCGTGTTCCCGTCGAGACTCGACCAGGCTTCGTCCGGCTCCACGCAGCGCGTCAGCAGGACCAGCGCGACGCCCCCGATGGCCAGTGCCTCGATCGGCGCGCCGAGCAGGGCCGCGCCCAGGACCACGGCGGCGAGCGTGGCGATGGCGATCGGCGCGCGGTGGCGGCGGAAGGACTTCACATGCGATTCGGTGACGTCGGCCAGCTGCATGTTCGCCTGCAGCGCCAGCGCCGCATCGGTCCCCGCCGCCACGAGCAGGCGGTCCCCGGCGCGCACCCGCACTTCGGCAAGACTGGGCCCGGCAAGATGGCGCGGACGCGACAGGCCGAGGACGCGCACCTGATAGCGCGAGAGCATCGGGATATCGGCCAGCCGCCGCCCGATGATCGGGTGCGAGCTGCTGACCACGGCTTCCACGATGCGCAGGTCGCGCGGACGCTCGCCCGCCGCGGTCGCCACGCCGCCGCCGATCCCGGTCAGCCCGGTCATGAAATCGCGCGCCTCGGCGAGCGAGGCGAGCTCTTCCGGGCTGGCCGCGACGACCAGCTCGTCCCCCGGCTCAAGCCGCATGGTCGCAAGGTCGCGGCGCAGCAGCCGCGCCCCGCGTTCCAGTGCCACCACGCGCAGGCCCGGCCGGCGCATCAGGGCGATCTCGCTCAGCTTCTGCCCGACCAGCCTGCTGTCTGCCTTCAGCACCAGGTGCGAGAGATAGAGGTCGCTCTCGCGCCCTTCGTCCAGCGCCCGCGCCCCGCGGTTCGGCAAAAGGAGTGGGCCGAGCAGCACCAGCGTGACGAGGCCCGCGCCCGCCGCCACGATGCCGACGCCGGTAATCTCGAAGATGCCGAAGGCCTCCAGCCCTTGTTCCTGCGCCACGCCGTCGACCAGCAGGTTGGTGGACGTGCCGATCAGGGTCAGCGTCCCGCCAAGGATCGAAAGATAGGACAGCGGGATCAGCAACCGGGTGGACGCCGTGCCCAGCACTTGCGCCAGCCGTTTCACGATCGGGATCATCACGATCACAACCGGCGTATTGTTCATAAAGGCGGAGGCCGCCAGCGTGCCGCCCGCCAGTTCCGCCGTCGCCAGCTTCGGGTTCTGCGACGTGCGGCGGATGACCCAGCCCGAAATCTCCTCCAGAGCGCCGGTGCGCAGCAAAGCGCCCGACAGGATGAACATCGCCGCGATGGTGATCGGCGCGGAGTTGGAGAAGACCCCCATGAGATCGTCCGGGCTGAGATAGCCCAGCGCCAGCATCGCCACCCCGCCGGCAATGGCGATCACCACCGGCGGCCTGCGCTCCAGCGCGAAGAGGATGAAGATCGCGGCCAGAAGGCCAAGGCCGATCAAGGCGGAGTGGTCAGTCAGGAATGCTTGCAAGGCCGGCTCCGCAAGGGGGCGCGATGCCCCCGGAGCCGCCAGTTAATCGCGCGTTTCAGATTCGGCGATAGCGAAAATACCAGACCTCGTGCCCGAACTTGGTGCGGGCCTTGTGTTCGTAGCGCGTCTCGCACCAGCCGGAGGGGCGGTCTTCCCAGCTGCGGCGGCTTTCCACCTGCCATTCGAACACGTCGCTGAAGCGCCGCATCACCATCAGCGCATGGCGCAGATAGACCGGATGGTCGGTCCCGAAGCGGAACTCGCCGCCCGGCTTCAGCTTGCGGGCGAACATTTCGACCGGCCCGTCATTCATCATGCGCCGCTTGGCATGCTTGTTCTTGGGCCAGGGATCGGGATGCAGCAGGTACAGCATCGTCAGCGCGCCGTCCGGCACCCGGTCCAGCACGCCCAGCGCGTCGCCGTGCTGGATGCGGATATTGGCGAGGCGTTCCTCCTCGATCTGGGTCAGCGCCTGCGCCACGCCGTTCAGATAGGGTTCCGCGCCGATGAAGCCGTGATCGGGCAGCAGGTCCGCGCGGTACGCCATGTGCTCCCCGCCGCCGAAGCCGATCTCGAAATGGAGCGGGCGGTCATGTCCGAACAGGCGCTCGGCGGTCA
This sequence comes from Qipengyuania sp. JC766, assembly GCF_040717445.1. Classification (NCBI taxonomy): domain Bacteria; kingdom Pseudomonadati; phylum Pseudomonadota; class Alphaproteobacteria; order Sphingomonadales; family Erythrobacteraceae; genus Qipengyuania; species Qipengyuania sp. JC766. The sequence continues at coordinate 2,560,563 of NZ_JBFEFL010000001.1, forward strand.
CCGGGCCGTCTTCCGGCACGGCGATCTGCGGCAGCAGATTGTCCACCAGCCCCTGCTGCTGTGCGCGCAGCGGCTTGCCCACGCTGCGCCCGTACAGCCGGTTGAGGGTCGTCGGGTCGCCTTCCTTGAATGCCGTCATGGCGCGCGCGCTAGGGCCGATACGGCTCGCTTGTCCAGTCCGCGTCGCGCGCCGGTCAGGCGGCCTCGGCATCCTCGCGCTTGGCGACCTTGTGCGCGGCTTCGTCCAGCCCGGCCTTCCAGTAGCTCGAGATGTAGAGCGTATCGGGCGCAAGTCCCCGCTCCGTGCGCAGGTACTGGCGCAAAAGCCGCATGGCGGAAAACTCACATGCGACCCAGCCGTAGACGCGGCCGTCGGGCCAGCGCACTTCGCGAACGGCGTTTTCGAGCCGCTCGGGATCGCGCCCCGGGTGCGGGTTCACGATCCAGCGCAGTTCCATGCCGGCAGGTGCGATCAGCGGCTGGATATCGGTCTCGTCCTGCACTTCGAGGATGGCGATGCCCTTGGCCGAGGCGTCCAGTCGTTCCAGATTGGCGGAAATCGCCGGCAGGGCCGCCATGTCGCCCGCGACGAGGTAGAAATCGAACCCAGTGGGGAGCGGCTTGGCCGCGCCGGGACCGCCCACCGGTACCTCGTCCCCTGCGCGCGCTTCCAGCGCCCAGCGCGTGGCGGGGCCAGCATCGGGCGTCCCGTTGTCGTGGAGCGCGAAGTCGATGTCGATCTCGCCTTTGCGCTGGCGACGCACGGTATAGGTTCGCACAACGTCGCCATTGCCAGAAGGCACCTTCAGCTTGACGTATCCGCCGTCCTGTTCCGGCGGGAAATCCGCCAGCCCGGACCCGCCGAGCGTGACGCGGTACATGTTCGGGGTCACCGGACCGGTCGAGATTACCGTGCCGATGCGCGGGGCGGGGCGGGAGTATGCCTGCTGGGCCATGTCGTCTTTCTGTTGCGAATTGTTCGCAATAGAGGTGGGCGGGCGATACGGGCTTTCAAGGGCTGACTAGGCAAAAGGTCGCCCGATACGAAAAAAGCCCGGCGGTTTGCGCCGGGCTTTCTCGGAGAATTTCGTGTCGATGACCTTGGATCAGGCGGCTTCCGCCTGGCTGTCCGGATCGCGCAGGACGTAACCACGGCCCCACACGGTTTCGATGTAGTTTTCGCCGCCGCAAGCGTGGCTGAGCTTCTTGCGCAGCTTGCAGATGAAGACGTCGATGATCTTGAGTTCGGGCTCGTCCATGCCGCCATAGAGGTGGTTGAGGAACATTTCCTTGGTCAGCGTGGTGCCCTTGCGCAGGCTGAGCAGCTCCAGCATCGCGTATTCCTTGCCCGTCAGGTGGACACGCGCGCCGTCGACTTCGACGGTCTTTGCATCGAGGTTTACGGCCAGCTTGCCGGTGCGGATGACCGACTGGCTGTGGCCCTTGGACCGGCGGACGACGGCATGGATGCGGGCGACCAGCTCTTCCCGGTGGAACGGCTTGGTCACGTAATCGTCGGCGCCGAAGCCGAAGGACCGGATCTTGGAATCCATTTCCGAAATGCCGGACAGTATCAGGACCGGCGTCTGCACCTTGGCGACGCGCAGTTTCTTCAGGACGTCGTACCCGTGCATGTCGGGCAGGTTCAGGTCCAGCAGGATGATGTCGTAATCGTACAGCTTGCCCAGATCGAGGCCTTCCTCGCCCAGGTCGGTGCTGTAGACGTTGAACCCTTCCGTTGTGAGCATGAGCTCGATGGCTTTCGCCGTTGTCGGCTCGTCTTCGATCAACAGTACGCGCATGGGAAGAGTCCCCCTGTTCCCGTTTTTGCCCCGCGGTAACACCCCGCTAAGGTGTGTTGTCCCGCATTAACCACACAATGTCTGAACGGAAAAGGTTAATAACCCGTAAAGCTAGGAATCCCGGCGAGTCGTGTGACTTGAAAGACTCACTGACGGGGCTTGGCACCGGCGAATGCCGGACCCGTCGGGGCGTCAGCGGATGCCCGCCAGCTTCTTCGCGCGGCGTCGTTCCACGCTGCTGCCGATGCCTTGCGCCTCGCGATATTTGGCGACCGTCCGGCGCGCAATGTCGAAGCCCTCGTCCTTCAGGATCGCGACCAGCTTGTCGTCCGACAGGATCTTCTTCGGGTCTTCCGCATCGGTCAGCGCCTTGATCCGCGCCTTGACCGCATGGGACGACGCACCTTCGCCGTCCGCCTTGGCGACGCCGCTGGTGAAGAAATACTTGAGCTCGAACGTGCCGCGCTCGCAATGCAGGTACTTGTTGCTGGTGACGCGGCTCACCGTGCTCTCGTGCATCTCGATCGCCTCGGCCACTTCGCGCAAGGTGAGGGGGCGCAGATCCGCCACGCCGCGGCGGAAGAAGCCGTCCTGGCGCTTCACGATCTCGCTCGCGGTTTTGAGGATCGTCTTCTGCCGCTGGTCCAGTGCGCGCAGCAGCCAGTTGGCATCGGCCAGCTTTTCGTTCAGCCAGCCCTGCGAGGCCTTGTCGCTGCACCCCGCCTCCAGTTCCACGAGGTAGTCGCGGTTGACGACGATGCGCGGCAGCGTCGCCTCGTTCAGCGCGATGCGCCATTCGCCCTGCGTGCCCGAGGTGATCAGGATGTCGGGCACCACGGTCGGTTCGGACGCGCCACCGTAACGCAGGCCCGGCTTCGGATCGTATCCGCGCAGCTCCGCCAGCATGTCGGCGAAATCCTCGTCGTCGACATCGCACATGCGTTTCAGCCGGGCGAAATCGCCGCGCGCCAGCAGGTCGAGATTGTCGATCATGCGCGCCATGCAGGGATCGTACCGGTCCGCCTCGCGGGCCTGCAGGGCGAGGCATTCGGAAAGGTCGCGCGCACCGACGCCCGTCGGCTCCAGCGACTGCACCAGGGTCAGCGCGCGTTCCGCCTCGGCCTGCGGGATCTGCAGGTCGCCCGCGACATGCCGGATGTCCGCCGTGAGGTATCCGGCCTCGTCCAGCAGGCCGATCAGGTAGCGCGCGACGAAGGCTTCGCGATCGTCGCGCGCCACCGTGCCCAGCTGGCTTTCCAGATGCTCGACCAGCGTCGGGCCGTCCGTGCCGCGTTCCTCGATGCCGGGCAGGTCGGCATCGGACATGGTGCCGAGCGCGCTGCCCCATTCGCCGGTGTCCGGCTCCGGATCGAGCGCTTCTTTCGCAATGTCGAGTGCAGCCTCGCCGTCCGCGCCGCCCGCTTCCGGTTCCGCGGACGGCAGGTCGATATCGCCCGGATCGCCGGCCTCGCGGCTGACCTCGCCCGCCTCGAGCAGGGGATTGTTCTCCAGCGCCTCACCGACAAAGGCCTCGATTTCGAGATTCGACAGCGTCAGCAGCTGGATCGCCTGCTGCATCTGCGGCGTCATCACCAGCGACTGGGACTGCCTGAGGTCTAGTCTCGGGCCCAGAGCCATGGCGGACTACCGGTTTGCGCGCCGCGTCACAGGGTGAAACCCTCGCCGAGATAGAGCCGCTTCACGTTCTCGTCCGCCACCAGTTCCTGCGGCGTTCCGGCGAACAGCACCTGTCCGCCGTAGATGATGCAGGCCCGGTCCACGATTTCCAGCGTCTCGCGCACGTTGTGGTCGGTGATGAGCACGCCGATACCGCGCGTCTTGAGGTCGGCCACCAGGTCGCGGATGTCGCTGATCGAAAGCGGATCGATCCCGGCGAAAGGCTCGTCCAGCAGCATGATCGACGGCTTGGCCGCCAGCGCGCGGGCGATCTCGCAGCGCCGCCGTTCGCCGCCCGAAAGCGCCATGGCGGGCGAATTGCGCAGCCGCGTAAGGCCGAATTCGTCGAGCAGCCGCTCGAGCTCGGCCTCGCGGGTCTTGCGGTCCGGCTCGACCAGCTCCAGCACGGTGCGGATGTTCTTTTCGACCGTCAGGCCGCGGAAAATGCTGGTTTCCTGCGGCAGGTAACCGAGGCCCAGAATCGCGCGGCGATACATGGGCAGCTTGGTCACGTCCTCGCCATCCATCAGGATCCGGCCGCTGTCCGGCTTCACCAGCCCCATGATCGAATAAAAGCAGGTCGTCTTGCCGGCCCCGTTCGGCCCGAGCAGGCCCAGCACTTCACCCTTGGCGACGCTGAGCGAGATATCGGTCAGGACCGCGCGCTTGTCGTAGCTCTTGGCGATCGAGACGACCTGCAGGCCGCCATCGACCAGGTCGGGGCTGGCATTCGCGACAGGGTGTGCATCCTGAAGGTCATCGAGCGTGCTCATGGGTGGCGAGGTGTCCTATCCGGCGCGCGGTTGCAAGGGTGCAATCGACCAACTGGCAGGATTCCTGCATAGGCCGCAGATCGCCCGGTCCGGGCCGGCTCGTGCGCCCTACTTGATTGTCGTTCATCGAAGTGAAATACTCCGACTCGGGTGAGAGGAATGGAGAGGCACATGGCAAACCAGGGGACAAAGTTCCGGAGCCGCGCCGCATATCACGACAGGTCGGCGCATGCCGGTCGCGACTGGCGCAAGTCCATGAGCGACAATGTGGCGTATGCCCTGCTCGTCTATACCGGCATCACGATTTTCGTCACCGTCGGCGCGATGAAGGCATTCCATCTGTCGCTGCTGCCGTACTTCGCTCTCGCCGTCCTTGTCGCAGCGATCATCCCGGCGTGCCGCGCATTCGAGAAGCGGTGGGCTTCGTTGAGCGACAACGAGGCCTCGGATCCGGCCTTCGCCGGTGCATATCGCAGGGACCAGTTCGGCCTGTGGCTGCTCGCCATCGGCCTACCGCTCGCGCTTGCGGCCCTGATCAAGTTGCTGGCTTCGATCGTCTGAGCCGGAACCCGGCGCGGGTCCAAGCGCTGGACGTGCATGTCCGCCAGCGCATCAGCATCGTGAAGTCCGTTTTCTCTTTCCTGCTGTTGCTCTCCGTATGGCTGGCGACCGCGACGGGTGGTCAGGCACTGGGGATTCCGCTGCCCGACACTGCCGAACCGACCGAGGCCGCGTCGCAGCCCGCGCCGTCGATCGAAGCGGAGCGCGATCCCTCGCAGGACGAGCGGATCGCGCAGCGCATCCGGGGTTTCTTCGGGGCGATCGGCAAGTTCTCGGCCGTGACTGTCGATGTGACGGAAGGCGTGGTGACGCTGTCCGGCACCGTGCCGGAACAGGCGGATATAGAAGAGGCGGCCCGGCTGGCGGGCAATGTCCAGGGCGTCGTCACGGTTGAAAACACGCTGGAGCGCGACGTGTCGCTCGGCGGCGGGCTGGGTGCGATCGGAAGCGTGGAGGATCGCTTCGCCGACTTCGTGCAGATGCTGCCGCTTCTGGGCGCGGCGTTGCTGGTCGCCCTTGCCATCGGCACGGCCGGGTATCTGCTGGCAGGCTTCGGCTCGCTCTGGCGGCGCGTCACGCCGAACCCGTTCCTCGCTGAACTGGTCGCGAGCGCGATCCGCTTCGGTTTCATCATCCTCGGTCTGGTGATCGCGCTGGACATGATCGGCGCGGGCGCGCTGCTTGGGGCCGTTCTCGGCGGGGCGGGGGTCATCGGCATCGCGCTCGGCTTCGCGATGCGCGACACGATCGAGAACTATGTCGCATCGCTCATGCTGAGCCTGCGACAGCCGTTCCGGGCCAACGACCATGTCCTGATCGACGATCTGGAAGGCCGGGTCATCCGCCTGACCAGCAGGGCGACCATCCTCATGACGCTCGACGGCAACCATTTGCGCATCCCGAACGGCCAGGTCTTCAAGGCCGTCATCCTGAACTACACGCGCAATCCGCAGCGGCGTTTCGAATTCGAAATGGGCATCGATGCCGACGACAATCCCGATGCCGCGCGCCGCCTCGGGCGCGAGACGATGGCGGGCCTGCCGTTCGTCCTGGCCGACCCCGGCCCGGAGGCGCGGACCGTGGCGGTCGGCGATTCGAATATCGTGATCAAGTTCCTCGGCTGGATCGACCAGACAGAGGCGGACTTCTTCAAGGCACGCAGCCGTGCGCTTGCCGCGGTGAAGACGGCCTTGGAAGGTGCCGGCTTCGGGCTTCCCGAGCCGATCTACCGGCTGCGCTTCGATCCGCGGACCAATCCGCTCCCCTTCGAAAATATCGGGGAACGTGCCACCAAAGAGGCGCCGCCCACGCCATCCGAACCGCGCCTGGCACCCGCCCCGGGCGACCATGCGCACGAGGACGTTCGGCCGAGCGACGAGATCGCGCAGATGGTGGAGGCGGAACGGGCGACCGGTGGCGAGGAGAAGGACCTGCTCGATCGAGGCAGGCCGGTCGAATGAGCCTCAGCGTTTTGCGAGTTCGATAGCTTCCAGCACGACCTGGCGCGCATCGGCAGCATCGCCCCACTTGCCGATCCGGACCCACTTTTCCTTTTCCAGATCCTTGTAGTGCGTGAAGAAGTGCTCGATCTGCTGGAAGATGATGCTGGGCAGGTCCTTGGTTTCCGCGACATCCGAATAGTAGGGGAATGTCGTGTCGACCGGCACGCAGATCAGCTTTTCGTCGCCGCCATGCTCGTCTTCCAGGTTCAGGACCCCGATCGGGCGCGCCCGCACGACGCAGCCCGGAATGAACGGGCTTCGGGCGATGACCAGCGCATCCAGCGGATCGCCGTCCGGGCTGAGCGTATGGGGCACGAAGCCGTAATTGGCCGGGTACCGCATGGGCGTGTGGAGGATGCGGTCCACGAACAGGGCGCCGCTCTGCTTGTCGAATTCGTACTTCACCGGCTCGCCGCCGGTCGGAACCTCGATGATGACATTGAGGCTTTCGGGCGGATTGTCGCCCACGGGGATCATGTCGATACGCATTTGATGGGGTCCCTGTTATGTCGTGTGCGGCCCCTCTCCCAAGGATCGGCGGCGGCTTAGCGGCTGCGGGCGCATTGCGGAAGGGGGCGCTTGGCCTTACTTGCGCGGCCATGTCGAAAACACCGCAGGCCATCAGGGGCACCCAGGACATATTCGGACCGGAGGCGGAAAGCTTCGCCTTCGTGGTCGAGACTTTCGAGCGCGTTCGCAAGCTCTATCGCTTTCGCCGGGCCGAGATGCCGGTGTTCGAGAAAACCGAGGTTTTCGCGCGGTCCATCGGCGAGACGACCGACATCGTGTCGAAGGAAATGTATTCTTTCGAGGACCGCGGCGGGGAATCCCTCACGCTGCGCCCGGAATTCACGGCGGGCATTTCGCGCGCGTTCCTGTCCAACGGATGGCAGCAATTTGCGCCTTTGAAGCTGGCGACCCATGGTCCGCTGTTCCGGTACGAGCGGCCGCAGAAGGGGCGCTATCGGCAGTTCCACCAGATCGATGCGGAGATCATCGACGCAGGCGAACCGCTGGCGGATGTGGAGTTGCTCACCATGGCGGACCAACTCCTGAAAGAGTTAGGAATCCAGGACGTTACGCTGCACCTCAACACGCTTGGCGATGCCGAGAGCCGCGAAAACTGGCGGGCGGCGCTGGTCGATCACTTCCGCGCCGTGAAGGACGAACTGAGCGAGGAATCGCAGGACAGGCTCGAGAAGAACCCGCTCCGCATCCTCGACAGCAAGGATCCGCGCGACCGGCGGCATGTCGAAGAAGCGCTCGATATCGACGATTTCCTTTCGGAAGCGGCGCTCGACTTCTTCGCGAAGGTGACCGCCGGCCTCGATGCCGCGGAGGTCAAGTGGACCCGCGCGCCAAACCTCGTGCGCGGGCTGGACTATTACCGTCACACGGCGTTCGAGTTCATCCCGGACGAAGGCAGCGAGGCCGCCGCGCGGCTGGGCAGCCAGAGCACCATTCTGGGCGGCGGCCGCTACGACGGGTTGATCGAGAGCCTCGGCGGCGCGCCGACGCCGGCGGTCGGCTGGGCGGCGGGGATCGAGCGGCTGGCGATGCTGGTGGGCGAGCGGGACATGCCGTCCGCCGACCTCGCCATCGTGATCGAAGGCGATTCGGACCAGCTCCATGCGTCCGCGGCGCGGCTCGCCATGATGGCGCGGGGCCACGGCATCTCGGCCGAAAGCTTCGCGACCGGATCGCCGCGCAAGCGGTTCGACAAGGCGGTGAAAAGCGGCGCCAGGGTCGTGATGGCGTTTTCCGAGGACGATGACGGCCGGATGCAGCCCCCTCGCCTGAAGGGGTCGGACGAGGACATCGCGGCGGTCGGCTCCGCCTTCCTCGAATTTGCCAAGAATATCGGGCAGGACTGACATGCGGATTCCCGCAGAGCGCCTCGACCAGATCGCCAACCGCTTCGCCGAGATCGAGGCGCGCATGGCGTCAGGCACACTGGAGGGCGAGGAGTTCGTGGCGGCGAGCCGCGATTATGCCGAGCTGGAGCCGGTGGCGAAGATCGCGGGCGAAGTGCGCGCGGCGCGGGCGGAAATCGCCGAACTGGAGGAGATGCTCGCCGATCCGGAAATGAAGGCGATGGCGGAAGAGGAACTCGCCGCCATCCGCGAACGGCTGCCCGAGGCGGAGCGCGAACTGGCGCTCGCCATGCTGCCGCGCGACAGCGCGGATGCGAAACCCGCCATGCTCGAAATCCGGGCCGGCACCGGTGGCGACGAGGCAGCGCTGTTCGCAGGCGACCTCTACCGCATGTACGAGCGCTTCGCGGCGGAGCAGGGCTGGCGAGTCGAGCCTGTGAGCATGAGCGCCAGCGAGGTCGGCGGCTTCAAGGAAATCGTCGCCAATGTCAGCGGGCAGGGCGTGTTCGCCAAGCTGAAGTTCGAAAGCGGCGTACACCGCGTCCAGCGTGTGCCGGAAACCGAGAGCGGCGGGCGCATCCACACCTCCGCCGCGACCGTCGCCGTGCTGCCCGAACCGGACGAGGTGGACGTGCAGGTGGATGCAACCGACCTGAAGATCGACACCTACCGCGCCAGCGGGGCAGGCGGGCAGCACGTCAACACGACCGATTCCGCGATCCGCATCACGCACTTGCCCACCGGGCTGGTCGTAACCTGCCAGGACGGGCGCAGCCAGCACAAGAACCGCGAAAAGGCGATGCAGGTGCTGCGCGCGCGTCTCTACGAGCAGCAGCGCGAAGCGACGCAGGGCGCCGAGGCGGAGGCACGCAAGGCCATGGTCGGTTCGGGCGACCGGTCCGAACGCATCCGCACCTACAACTACCCGCAAGGGCGCGTGACCGACCATCGCATCGGCCTGACCCTGCAGAAGCTGCCGCAGATCATCGCCGGGCCCGGCTTGAGCGAACTGGTCGACGCGCTGATCGCCGAGGACGAGGCCAAGCGCCTCGCGGCCATGGATGGCTGACGCGCCCGGCGGGCAAGACGGGACTACGAAGGCAGGGGAGGCGCTACGCGCTGCCACGGACCGGCTGGCGGCCACCAGCGACACGCCCCGGCTCGATGCCGAACTGCTGATGGCGCACGCGCTGGACGTGTCGCGCTCGGACCTGCTTCTCCGGCATCTCGGCGCCGCGGTGCCGGACGGTTTCGCCGCGCTGGTCGAACGGCGGGCGGCGCGCGAGCCGGTCGCCTACATCATCGGGCGCCAGGAATTCTACGGGCTGGACCTGCGCGTCTCGCCTGACGTGCTGATTCCGCGCGGGGACAGCGAGACGCTGATCGAGGCGGCACGGGCCCGGTTCGAAACCGGCCCGCCGGCGCGGATCCTGGACCTCGGTACGGGTTCGGGCGCCCTGCTGCTGGCGGCGATGGATCTGTTTCCTGACGCCGAAGGCGTGGGGCTCGACGCATCCTTCGGCGCGGTTCGCATGGCGCAGTGCAATGCGCGCCGGCTCGGCATGGCGGACCGCGCGCGCTTCCTGCGGCGCAACTGGCGAAAGGCCGGCTGGGCGCGGGACCTCGGCCGGTTCGACCTGGTGCTGTGCAATCCCCCCTATGTCGAGACGACTGCCGAACTGGAACCCGAAGTGGCGGCGTTCGAGCCTGCGTCCGCGCTTTTTTCCGGGCTCGAAGGCCTCGACGACTACACCATCCTGCTGCCGCAGGTGGGCGATCATCTGTCCCCGCACGGGCTGGCCATATTCGAGATCGGCCACGAACAAGGCGATTCGGTCGCCGCGATTGGCACCGCCGCAGGGTTGCAATCGCGGCTCCACCGCGACCTCGCGGGGCGGGCGCGCGCCCTTTCGTTCACAGTATTGGGCCATTAAGGCTTGTGTAAAGCGGTCCGAGTAGTTACCTCGAATTCCAAGGCCAGCGGATTGCGGCGAGCCGGATGTTTCTTCCGAACAGCGCCGCGCCCCGTTCGCCTTAGCTCCGAAACTCGCGAATACGTACTGGCGGACAGCGTCGGTGCGAGAAGGCGAAAGGGGCATGCGCGCCGCAAGGGGCGGCCCGCAAGAGGGGTTACATGACTTGGGCAATCGAATGGTTCGGTGCAGCCCGGTCCCTGTGAGGGAAGAGTTTTCCTTTGAACAACAATCGTAACAACAACCGCCGTCGCGGTCGCGGAAATCGCAACCAGGGTGGCGGTGGTGGTGGCAACCAGGCCAACCGGATCGACAGCCGCGCCCGGGGCAATGCCCCGCAGCTTCTGGACAAGTACAAGAAGCTGGCACAGGACGCGCAGCACAATGGCGACCGGGTGCAGGCCGAATACTACCTGCAGTTCGCCGATCACTATTTCCGCGTCATCGCCGACAACAAGGCCCGCCAGGACGAAGCCCGCGCCAAGCGCGATTCCGACCGCGGCCAGTCCGACGACGATGGCGACGACGACGATCAGGACGGCAACGACAACCGTCGCCAGCGGCGCAACACGCGCGGCCGCCGGAACGATCGCGACGACCGTCAGGATTACGACGATTCGCAGGCCGACAATTCGTCCGACGACGATGACGGTTCGGACGACGATCGCGACAGCGACGACAACCCCTTCGCCCGCCCCCGGCGCGGCAGCGAAGGTGCCCCGGCCAAGCGTGCCCGCAAGCCGCGCGCGCCCAAGAATACGAGCGGCGAAGGCATCGACGCGGCGGTCCTGCCTCCTTCGATCAGCGAAGGATCGGAAGACGACGCGCCCGTGAAGAAGCCGGTCCGCCGTCGCCGCAAGGCCGACACGGACAGCGAGAATGCCGAGGCCGTCAGCTAGGCTGACTTCGCCGCGATTGCTGTCGGGCGAAGCTGCATGAGCGATCCGCAACCTTCCGGGACGACGGCGCTTTCGCGTCGGCTTTCCGCCCATCCGCGCCTCGCGGCGCTGGTTCTGGGCGCACTGGCCGCCTGCGGCTTTCCGCCCCTTGGTCTCTGGCCCCTCACGCTGCTCGGCGTCGCCGGGCTCGTCTGGCTGGTGGCGCGGACCGATCGTCTGCGCAGCGCATTCTTCATCGGCTGGCTGTGGGGCTTTGCGCACCTGACGCTGGCCAACAACTGGATCGCCACGGCCTTTACCCACCAGGCCAAGATGCCGGCCTTTCTCGGCTGGTTCGCGGTCCCCGCGCTCTGCCTCTACCTCGCGCTCTATCCCGGTTTCGCGGCGCTGGCCGCCCGCTGGCTGGCGCGCCGTTTCCTCACGGGCGATCGTCGCGATACGGCGACGCTGGGCATCGCGCTTGCGGGCAGCTGGATCGTCTTCGAATGGCTGCGCGGCTGGGTGTTCACCGGCTATCCTTGGCCCCCGCTTGGCCTCGCCTTCCTGGGCGATTTCGGGACGCCTGGCCTCGCCGTCGTGCTGCCCTGGATGGGGACATATGCGCTGTCCGGCCTGCTGGTGCTTCTGGCGACCGGACTGCTGGTCGCCTTCCTCGCCCGTCGCTGGCTGGTCGGCGGCGCAGCGCTGGCCGTGATTGCCGCGCTGATGCTGGTTCCGGCTGGCAAGGGCGCGGACGGTACGCTGCCCTATACGCTGGTGCAGCCGAACCTGACGCAGGCCCAGCTCAACGATTCGAGCCAGTACGAACAGCAGTTCCTCGACTACGCCGCGCTCAGCCGGCCGCGCCGTGAGGGGCTCGAGCGGCGGCTGGTCCTGTGGCCCGAAGGCGCCATTCCCGATTACCTGCGCGAAGGGTATCCGCAGCGCTTCTACACCGCGATGACGGCCGGTGGCGATCCCGCCTATGCCCGTCGCCGCATCGGCGAGGCGATCGGCCCGGACAGCGTGCTGCTGACAGGGGCGCAGGACCTCGAACTGGAAGGCGATACGCTGGTCGGTGCGCGCAATTCGGTGACGGCGATCGACGGCAACGGCACGATCCTCGGCGGATACGACAAGGCGCATCTGGTGCCTTACGGCGAATACCTCGCCCTGCGCTGGCTGCTGGAGCCGCTCGGCGCGCAGCGCCTAGTGGCGGGCAGCATCGACTTCCTGCCCGGACCCGGACCGCGCACGCTGGACCTGGGCGCCCATGGCCGCGCCGGCATCCAGATCTGTTACGAGATCGTCTTTTCGGGCCAGGTGGTCGATCGCGACGCCCGGCCCGACTACATCGTCGCCCCGTCAGTCGATGGCTGGTTCGGCAGCTGGGGTCCTCCGCAGCACCTGGCGCAGGCGCGCATGCGGGCGATCGAGGAAGGGCTGCCGGTCCTGCGCTCCACGACGTCCGGCATCAGCGCGATCATCGATGCGCGCGGCGTGGTGCGCCAGCATATCGGCATGTGGGAACAGGGCAGGCTGGACGGGATCGTTCCGCCAGCCTTCGAAGAGACGGCCTTTGCACGGTTCGGAAACGCACTTGCACTGGCCTGGGCCGCGCTGCTGATCGGCCTATCGCTGGTTGCGTCGCGGCGGAGGGACGGCTAGGTGCGCGGCAACACATAAAGCTTTCTTTATATGAGGCCCCGATGCGTAGCGACTACATCTTCACTTCCGAGAGCGTTTCCGAAGGTCATCCGGACAAGGTTTCCGACCAGATCTCCGACGCGATCGTCGACCTCATGCTGTCCAAGGACGCGGAATCGCGAGTCGCCTGCGAAACCATGACGACCACGCAGCGGGTCGTGCTGTCCGGCGAAATCCGCTGCCGCCCTATGTACGACAAGACGCGCGAGGAATGGCGCTTCAACAATTACTGGGCGCCCGGTGCGCGCGACGAGATCGAGCGCGTCGTCCGTGAAACGGTGAAGGACATCGGTTACGAACAGTCCGGCTTCCATTGGGAGACGCTGACCTTCGAGAACCATCTGCACGGCCAGTCCGCGGAAATCGCGCAGGGCGTGGATGCGGGGCACGAAGGCTCCAACAAGGACGAAGGCGCGGGCGACCAGGGCATCATGTTCGGTTTCGCCTGCGACGAGACGCCGGACCTGATGCCGGCGACGCTCGATTACAGCCACAAGATCCTCCACCGCATGGCGCAGGACCGCAAGGACGGCACCGCACCGTTCCTGGAGCCCGATGCCAAGAGCCAGGTCACGCTGCGCTACGAGAACGGCAAGCCGGTGGAATGCACCGCGGTGGTGGTCTCCACCCAGCACGCCAAGGGTTACGACAAGGGCGAGAAGGAAGCCGAGCTCAAAGCCTATGTGAAGGGCGTGGTGGGCGACGTGCTGCCGGAGGGGTTCCTGTCGGACAGCACGGTGTGGCACATCAATCCGACCGGCGCCTTCGAGATCGGCGGACCGGACGGCGATGCGGGCCTGACCGGCCGCAAGATCATCGTCGACACCTATGGCGGCGCGAGCCCCCATGGCGGCGGCGCCTTCAGCGGCAAGGATCCGACCAAGGTCGACCGCTCTGCCGCCTACATTACCCGCTACCTCGCCAAGAACGTGGTCGCCGCGGGCCTCGCCACGCGCTGCACCATCCAGATCGCCTACGCCATCGGCGTGTCGGAGCCGCTGTCGCTCTATGTCGATACGCACGGCACGGCGGCGGACGGCGTGACGGACGAGGCGCTGGAAGACGCGATCCGCAACACCGGCAAGCTGGGCGGCCTGACCCCGCGCGGCATCCGCACGCATCTGGGCCTCAACAAGCCGATCTATCGCAAGAGCGCCGCCTACGGCCATTTCGGCCGCGACGTGGACGGCGACCACTTCCCGTGGGAACGCACCGACCTGGTCGACGACCTGAAGGCCGCGCTGGGCAAGTGATGCGATGACGGTGGCGGACCGCCCGGCACCGACATCCCTTGATACAGGCGCCGGGCAGGGCGCGCGCATCGTAGCGCTCGATGCGTTGCGCGGCATTGCCGTGGCGGGCATCGCGCTGATGAACGTCTACGTCTTCGCGCTGCCCGCGGTCGCCTATCTCGACCCCGCGGCCCTCGGCCCGCCCGATGCGCTGGGCGGGGCGCTCTGGGCGCTGAGCTTCGTCTTCGTGGAGGACAAGTTCCGCAACCTCTTCGCCATGCTGTTCGGCGCGGGCGTCGCGATCATGCTCGAACGGGCCGGGACGGGCCGGTTGCGCGGACACTACGCCCGCATGGCCGCGCTTCTCCTGATTGGCCTGGTGCACGCGACCTTGCTGGCGAACAACGACGTGCTGCGGCTCTACGCGCTGGCAGGACTGGTGCTGCCGATTGTCGCGGGGCTCAGGCCCCGGACGCTGTTCGCGATCGCGGCGCTCTTGATGACGGCGCATGTAATCGCGGTGGCGTCATACCTGCGCGACTGGTTGGCATACTGGTGGGCGCTCGATCCGGCCTTCGATGCGCAGGGCATGGCCGAGATGGAACGCGCCTTCGGCAGGGGTGCGGATGCGCTGGCCCTTGCGATGGAGCAGGGACGCGAAACCTTCCGCGAGCGTATCCCGCGGCGCATTGCCGGCATTCCGCAGCACCTGCTCACCGCGCTTGCCGCCATGCCCTCGACGCTGGCGGCGATGCTGGGCGGGATCGGCCTGTGGCGCGCGGGTATATTGCAGGGCGGGTCGGAGACGCGATCGCTCTTCGTGGGCGCGGCGCTGCTGGGCATTCCTTCGCTCGTGATACTTGCGCTGATCGGCGCGATGACCGCCGCTGCCGGCTTCCCGCCGATCCTCGTCTCCGTCGCCGCTCTGTCGCTGAGCGCACCCTTCGACCTGCTACTCGCGATCGCCTACGCGCTGGTCGCTATGGCGGTCTGGCAGCAGAAGGGCGGCGCCTTGCGCGCCCGCTTCGCGGCGGCCGGCCGCCTTTCGCTCACCAACTACCTGCTCACGAGCACGATCTTCGCCGCGATCTTCGCCGGGTGGGGGCTGGGCCTGTTCGGAACCCTCTCGCGCAGCGCGGCGCTTGGCGTTGCCCTGCTGCCCATCGCCCTGATGCTCTGGTGGTCACCCCTCTGGCTGCGCCAGTTCCGGCAGGGTCCCTTCGAATGGATATGGCGCCGCCTTGCCGGAGCGAAGCCGGGGCCGATGAGGATCAGCGCGCCGCGCGCATGAACTGGGCGCTCTGCTGCAGGACCGGGGCCTTCCCACGATAGGGCGAGGAAAGCGCCATCACCACGTCCTCGTGATCCAGCCCTTCGTAATTGATGACGGTGACCGGCGCACCCGCCTCTTCCAGCATGGCCGCGAGGTTGATGGCGTTGCGGGGCCGCACAGTCTCGTCTTCGGTCGATGTGATCAGGAGCAGGGGTGGGGCATCGGCGCGCGCGAAACTGATCGGCTGCGTCAGTAGCGGGTCCGGCGCGCCATGCATCGCGTCGATCGATCGCTTTGTATCGAAAGGATAGAAGTCGTAAGGGCCAGACAATCCGACGGCGGAGTCCACGATTTCCGGATCGACATCGACCGCGCGAAGCCAGCGTTCGTCCAAGGCGAGCATTACGGCGATATAGGCGCCCGCCGAATGCCCCGAGAAGGAGATGCGGTCCGGATCGCCGCCGAATCTCCTGGCGTTGTCGCGAGTCCAGCGCACTGCGTCGGCGCCGTCCTGCAGGAATGAGGGGAAGCGCACTCCGGGCACTTTCCGGTAATCCGGAACGACGACTAGGAAGCCTTCGCTGGCAAGCGCGCGGCCCGCGAACGCGTAGGCGTCTCGGTCGCCCTTTACCCAGCCGCCGCCGTACCAGAAAATGACGACGGGGCGCAGGTCGTCGGTCGCCTCGGCAGGTGCCCAGACATCGAGCGTCTGCCCCTGATCACCGAATCCGATCCCCGTACCGACCTTCACGGTGCCGTTTCCGCCGCCAGCCGCGCGATCGAGCAGGGACAGCAGCTTGGGTGGCGATGTGAAGGCGAGGAAAAGTCCGAAGCCGACGATGGCGATCGCAAGGACGCCGAGAACGAAGACCCTCATGCGTTTCGGCTCCAGAATATCGTGGTCGTTACAGCGCGACCTTGTATCGGGCGGTCGTGCTCTGTGCGATCTGGTCTTCGGTCACGTCGGATGCCAGTTCGATGAGGCGGAAGTCGCTGTCATGGTCGGGGCGCTGGAATACGCCCAGATTGGTGATGACCATGTCCACCACGTTGGTCCCGGTCAGCGGCAGGGTGCATTCCGGGATGAACTTGGCAGATCCGTCCTTGGCGGTGTGGTCCATCACCACGATGATCTTCTTGACGCCGGCGACCAGGTCCATGGCGCCGCCCATCCCCTTGATCATCTTTCCCGGGATCATCCAGTTGGCGATGTCGCCGTTCTGCGCCACTTCCATCGCGCCCAGCACGGTCAGGTCGATATGGCCGCCGCGGATCATGCCGAAGCTGGTCGCGCTGTCGAAATAGGCGCTGTGGGGCAGCTCGCTGATGGTCTGCTTGCCCGCATTGATCAGGTCCGCATCGACCTCGTCCGGATAGGGGAACGGGCCGATCCCCAGCATGCCGTTCTCGCTCTGCAAGGTGACATGCATGCCTTCGGGGATGTGGTTCGCGACCAGCGTGGGGATACCGATGCCGAGATTGACGTAATATCCGTCCTGCAGTTCCTTTGCCGCACGCGCGGCCATCTGGTTGCGATCCCATGGCATAGTCTTAGCTTCCTTCCTGCAGGGGCGGCGGCGTCAGGAACCAGCCCGCGCCGACCAGCTCGTCGAGCGGCCGGGCCGCGTCGCGGTCCCTCAGATAGAGATAGAGTTCGTCGAAATCGGAGCGGTCGTCACCGGCGATGGCGATGACGCAATGCGTTTCGCCAAGCTCGCGGCGACGGGTCTGCTTGCGCTCTTCCGGCGTGCGCAGCAGCAGGATCGGATCGCGGCCCAGCGGATCCAGCCCGCTGTCGATCAGGCGCCTGCGAATGGCACCGGCACTGGCGGCACTCTGGGACGAGATCCAGAAGACCTCCACGCCTTCGGCGCGAATGGCGCGCAGTGTGGCGACGAGCGAGGGATCGCCCATGCTCGGCGCATCGGCATCGAACGTGCCGGTCGCGGGGTCCAGATCGACGAGGAAGGCGGGCGGACGGATCGCGCAATCGCTGCGATCCGCCTTCAGCGACCCGGGAGAGGCCAGCAGCGCGGATTGGCGGGCAGTGTCGACCGGATCGCGCAGGGCCTGTTCCTCCACGTAGGAATACAGCGCCTGATAGGTCTCGCCGGAGATGGTCGCGTCGGGATCGACGGCGGCGATGCCGGCCGTTTCGCCCGCTTGCATTCCGGGCATGACCGGTGCCGGTAGCGGAGCCTGTATCTGCGGGGTCGCCCAGTCCGCTGGCCGCGTCTCACTCCCCCCGGCGGAGAAATCTGCCGTCTCCACGTCGCCTTGCGCCGGAACGGCCGCGACTTCGCGGACCGAGCCCTGCGGCGTCTCGTCGGCGAAGGGCGGGGGCGGGACTGCGGTGCCGTTGTCCCGCGCTTCGCCGACCCTGCCGTCCCGGGGACCGAGGACGAGTTCGTCACCGCCCGCGATCGTCCCGCCGGCCAGTACCGGGATCGCCGCAGCCGCAAGGCATCCGCCCAGCAGCGGCGTCGCGCCCATAAGCAGGATGGTGGCAGCGCGGCGGACCATGGATCAGGCCGCTTCCCTTTCGCGCGTGGTCTCGAACTCGATCTTCTTGTCGTAAGGCGCGCCCACGATCATCCGCTGGACGTAGACGCCGGGCAGATGGATCGTGTCGGGATCGAGCGATCCTGCCGGGACGATTTCCTCGACCTCGACCACGCAGACCTTGCCACAGGTCGCGGCGGGCTGGTTGAAATTGCGCGCGGTCTTGCGGAACACCAGGTTGCCGGTCTCGTCCGCCTTCCAGGCCTTCACGATCGCCAGGTCAGCAAAGATGCCGCGTTCGAGGATGAAATCCTCCATCTGGCCGTCGCGATTGGCAAACTGCTTCACTTCCTTGCCTTCGGCGACCTGCGTGCCGACGCCGGTCTTGGTGTAGAAGCCGGGAATGCCTGCGCCGCCGGCGCGCATCCGTTCCGCCAGGGTACCTTGCGGGCAGAATTCGACTTCCAGTTCGCCGGCGAGAAATTGGCGTTCGAATTCCTTGTTCTCGCCGACATAGGAGGAGATCATCTTCTTCACCTGCTGCGTGCGCAGCAGCATGCCGATCCCTTCGTTGTCGATCCCCGCATTGTTGCTGGCAAAGGTCAGGTCCTTCACGCCGCTGTCGCGGATCGCGGTCAGAAGACGTTCGGGAATGCCGCACAGGCCGAAACCGCCGCTCGCGATCAGAAGTCCGTCGGATAGCAGGCCGTCGAGAGCGGCGGCTGCATCGGGATAGAGCTTGTCCATGGATGGTCCCCTGAAACTTGGCCCGGTCCTTAGAGGTCGCGCCGCGCCCTGTCACCATGACAATCTTGTTGCAGTGCAATGCGTTACCACGCCGAGCCCATACAAAATCGTTGAGAATCAGAGATCTATGTGTGTTGCGTTTTGCGCAACCTAATCGGAACTTTTCGCACTTGCACAAAAGTGCGCACCGGCTCATATCGAACCTGCCTTTTAGGCATCCTCTCCCAAGACTTTCAGCCCCGGTCGCAAGGCCGGGGCTTTTTTCTTGTCTCGGGCCTGCGTGTCGCGGACCCGATAATGCGCTCGTTCATTTGCATGGGGTACGCCCGCTTCCTAGCTTGGGCCCGATAGACCCCGGACGAGAGGAAATGTCCCGCCCATGGCCGATGCCGAAAACGCCCCGAAGGACCAGGAAAAGACGGTCCGCCTGCAAGTCGCCGCCGCACGGCAGGAAGAAAGCGGGCAGGGCATTGCCCGCCTGCCGCGTTCCGCCTTCCAGGCGCTCGGCATCACCGAGGGCGACGTGGTCGAGATCGAGGGCAAGAACTCGACTGCCGCCATCGCGATGTCCGCCTATGACGAGGACCAGTCGCTCGAAGTGGTTCGGCTCGACGGTCTCCAGCGCGGCAATGCGGAAACGAGCAGCGGCGAACACGTGAAGATCCGCGCTGCGGAAACGCGCCCGGCGACCCGCGTGGTGTTCGCCCCGGCGCAGCGCGAGATGCGCTTGCAGGGCCCGACACAGGCGCTGAAGCGCAACTTCTTCAAGAAGCCGCTCGTCGCGGGCGACTTGGTGGCGACCACCGGCCAGCAACCGGTTCAGAACATGCCGCCGCAAGTGCAGCGCATGTTCAACGCGCCCGCCTACGCCCTGACCCAGATCCGCTTGCGGGTGGTCTCCACCGTCCCCAAGGGCTTCGTCCATATCGACGAGAATACCGAGGTGGAGTTGCGCGCCGAGTTCGAGGAACCCAAGGGCGGGCGCGGTACGGTCAATTACGACGATGTCGGCGGCATCGGCGACACGATCCAGCAGCTGCGCGAAATGGTCGAACTGCCGCTGCGCTACCCCGAACTGTTCATCCGCCTGGGCGTCGATCCGCCCAAGGGCGTGCTGCTGCACGGACCGCCCGGCACCGGCAAGACACGCCTGGCCCAGGCGGTCGCCAACGAAAGCGACGCGGAGTTCTTCACCATCAACGGCCCCGAGATCATGGGTTCGGGCTATGGCGAGAGCGAGAAGCGCCTACGCGAAGTGTTCGAGGAAGCGAGCCGCACCGCGCCGAGCATCGTCTTCATCGACGAGATCGACTCGATCGCGCCCAAGCGCGGCCAGGTCGCGGGCGAAGCGGAAAAGCGCCTTGTCGCGCAGCTGCTGACGCTGATGGACGGGCTGGAAGCACGCTCGAACCTCGTTGTCATCGCCGCCACCAACCGGCCCGACGCGATCGACGAGGCGCTGCGTCGTCCTGGCCGCTTCGACCGCGAAATCGTGATCGGCGTGCCGGACGAGAACGGCCGCCGGGAAATCCTCGCCATCCATACACGCGGCATGCCGCTGGGCGACAAGGTCGATTTGAAGGAACTGGCCAAGGCGACCTATGGCTTCGTCGGCGCGGACATCGCCGCGCTCGCCCGCGAAGCCGCGATCGAGGCGGTACGGCGCATCATGCCGAAGCTCGACCTCGACGAACGGACCATACCGACCGAAGTGCTCGAGGACCTGTGCGTCACACGCGAGGATTTCCTCGATGCGTTGAAGCGTATCCAGCCTTCCGCCATGCGCGAAGTCATGGTCCAGGTCCCCGACGTCTCGTGGGACGATATCGGCGGCGTCGACGAATCGATCGAGAAGCTGAAGGAAGGTATCGAGCTGCCGATGAAGAACCCGGAGGCGTTCGAGCGACTCGGGATCCGGGCGGCCAAGGGCTTCCTCCTGTACGGACCGCCCGGGACCGGCAAGACGTTGCTCGCCAAGGCCGTCGCGAAGGAGGCCGAGGCGAACTTCATTTCCATGAAGAGCTCCGACCTCCTTAGCAAATGGTACGGCGAAAGCGAACAGCAGATCGCCCGCATGTTCCGCCGGGCCCGCGCCGTGGCGCCTTGCGTGGTCTTCATCGACGAAATCGACAGCCTCGTGCCCGCCCGCGGGTCCGGGCAGGGCGAACCGGCTGTTACCTCGCGCGTCGTCAACACGGTGCTGGCCGAAATGGACGGGCTGGAGGAACTCCAGTCCGTCGTGGTGATCGGCGCGACGAACCGGCCGACATTGGTCGATCCGGCGCTCCTTCGGCCTGGCCGCTTCGACGAGCTGGTCTATGTCGGCACGCCGGACCGCAAGGGACGCGAGCAGATCCTGGGTATCCATACCGCCTCCATGCCGCTGGCCGACGATGTCGATCTGGGCGAGCTGGCAGGCAAGACGGACCGCTTCACCGGGGCAGACCTGGAAGACGTGGTGCGCCGCGCCGGCCTTAACGCGCTGCAGCGCGCGGGTCGGGAAGTGCAGCACGTCACCGCTGCCGACTTCGACGAAGCGCTGGAGGATTCGCGCGCAACCGTCACGCCGAAGATGGAAGAGGAATACAAGAAGATGCGCGGCGAGCTGAAGAAGCGCGCCGCCGAAGCCATGCCGATCGGCTTCATCCACGAAGGCATGGTCGAAAGCACCAGGCCTGCGAAGCACGGCGCGACGGAAGAGGAGCGGCGGCGCGAAGCCGCCACGCGCGAGGACTAGGCTTCGCCCGACGCCCGCTCGTTCGCCGCCGCCACTTCCAGGCGGTGGCGGATGAGCGCCTCGGGCTGGTTCTCACGCAACCAGGCGAGCATGTGCTCGCGCAGTTCGCACCGCAGCGTCCACAGGTCGCCGATGGTGCGCGCGCTGACCGCCAGGCGCAGCTCGATGCTTTCCGGATGCGCTTCCGTCATCAGGATACTGGCGGTCCGGCCGTCATGCAGCGGGTTTGCCGCCACCCACCGCTCGAATTCCGCCCGGATCGGCGTCACGTCGGTGATCGGATCGAGGTTGAGGAAGATCGGGCCGGTCAGCTTCTCGCTGCTGCGCGACCAGTTCTCGAAAGTCTCTTCCAGGAAACGCGTGGTCGGCACGATGATCAGCCGTTCGTCCCAAGTCCGCACGAGCACGAAGCTCATGCGGATTTCCTCGACCCGGCCGGTGTGCCCGTCGACGACCACCATGTCGCCGATGCGGATCGGTTCGGTGAGCGCCATCTGCAACCCGGCGATCAGGGATTTCAGCGCCGGCTGGGCCGCGGCA
Organism: Qipengyuania sp. JC766; assembly: GCF_040717445.1. NCBI lineage: Bacteria > Pseudomonadati > Pseudomonadota > Alphaproteobacteria > Sphingomonadales > Erythrobacteraceae > Qipengyuania > Qipengyuania sp. JC766. The sequence goes on from NZ_JBFEFL010000001.1 coordinate 2,582,341, forward strand.
CCGACCGCGATGGCGACGATACCGGCGGACGCCATCATGGTGACGCCGATCTCGCGCACGCCGGGAATGCCGATCAGGACCAGCGCGATGGTGATGACGATGATGACGACGGACGCCGTGCGGCTGAAGATCGCGATCTTGGTCCGGCGGCCGCGGATCGCGATCGGATCGTGCTTCTCGTCCATCCTCTGTTCCATGGCGCCCGCGAAACCGCGGACCACGGACAGGGCCAGCCAGCCGATGATGCCGGGGACGACGAAGCGCGCGACCGCTTCCCAGGGATCGGCGACGAGTTCGTTGCTGTTCGCCACGATCCCGATGGCCATCGCCACCGCCAGCCAGCGCATCGGCTTGTAGATGGTGACGACGAGGATATCGTCCGCCTGCGTATCCGAATGCCGCGTCAGCCGCTTGATCACCATGAAGGCGACCCGGTGGATCACCAGTGCGATGGTGATCGAGACGGCCAGCGCTACGCAGGCGACGGCGAGGTCGTCCCAGGCGATCTGGTAATTTCTCGGATCCAGGCGTTGGAACATCAGCGCCAGTTATGGGACGCGTGGCGGCGCCGCAAGCCCTGCAGGAAGGCGGATCAGTGCGCTTCGCCCCAACTCCTGCCCGATCCTGTCTCGATGCCGAGCGGCACGTCCAGTTCGACAGCGGGAAGCGCTGCCTCCGCCATCACCCGCTCGATGACGGGCGTTGCGTCCGCCACCAGTCCCTCGGGCAGTTCGAAAACCAGTTCGTCGTGGACCTGCAGCAGCATGCGCACATCCGTCAGGCCGGCGTCCGCCAGTGCCGGATTCATCCGCGCCATGGCGCGTTTGATGATGTCCGCGCTGGTGCCCTGGATGGGCGCATTGATCGCTGCGCGCTCGCTGCCCTGCCGTTCGCCCTGGTTCTTCGAATTGATCCGCGGGAACCACGTCTTCCGGCCGAACAGGGTTTCGGAATACCCCTTCTCGCGTACCGTCTCGAGCGTGCGGACGATGTAGCGCTGGATACCCGGGAAGCGCTGGAAGTATCGGTCGATGATGTCCTGCGCCTCGTCCGCCTCGATCCCCAGCCGCCCGGCGAGGCCCCAGCGGCTGATCCCGTAGAGGATGGCGAAATTGATGGTCTTGGCCTGCGCGCGCGTATCGCGGGTCACTTCGCCGTACATTTCCTGCGCGGTGCGGTTGTGGATGTCCTCCTCCTTGGAGAACGCTTCCTTCAACTGGGGCACGTCCGCCATGTGCGCGGCCAGTCGCAGTTCGATCTGGCTGTAGTCCGCCGCGAGCAGCACGTTGCCATCTTCCGCCACGAAGCATTCGCGGATCTGACGGCCGATCTCCGTGCGGATCGGGATGTTCTGCAGGTTGGGATCGGTGCTGGACAGGCGGCCGGTCTGGGCGCCCACCAGGCTGTAACTCGTGTGCACCCGTCCGGTGTCCGGATTGATGGCGGCCTGCAGCGCGTCGGTATAGGTCGTGCGCAGCTTGGTCAGCTGGCGCCATTCGAGTACCTTGCTGGCGATTTCCGCGCCTTGCGCGTCCAGTTTTTCGAGGATGCTCTGATCGGTCGAATACTGGCCGCTCTTGCCCTTGCGGCCGCCCTTGTATGCCATCTTGTCGAACAGGATCTCGCCCAGCTGCTTAGGGCTGCCGACCGAGAATTCCTGCCCCGCGATGGAGTGGATCTCGGTTTCCAGCGTGGCCGTCTGCGCGGCAAATTCCTCGGACAGCTTCGCGAGGCGCGCCTTGTCCACCTTGATGCCGTGCCGCTCCATCTGAGCGACCACCGGGATGATCGGCCGGTCGACCCGCTCGTAGACGCTGGTGCCGCCTTCGATGGCGAGGCGCGGCTTCAGCATCCGGTGGAGGCGCCAGGTCACGTCCGCATCCTCGGCCGCGTACTGCGTCGCCTTGTCGAGCGGAACCTGGCCGAACGGAATCTGCTTCTTGCCGCTGCCGCACACGTCCTTGAACTTGATCGGCGCGTGGGCGAGGTGGCGCTCGCACAATTCGTCCATGCCGTGTCCGCCGCCGATGCCCGTTTCGCTACGGCCGGCGTCGAGCGCGAAGCTGACGATCATGGTATCGTCGATCGGGCCGACCGCGATGCCGTGGCGGGCGAGGACGTTGAGGTCGTACTTGCCGTTCTGGAAGACCTTGAGCACCGCGTCGCTTTCCAACAGCGGCTTCAGCAGCGTCAGCGCCTCCGCCCGGTCGACCTGCCGGGGCCGGTCGTCGAACATGTCGCTGCCGCCGTGGGCGAACGGGATGTAGCAGGCATCGTTCGGCCCGAGGGCGAGGCTGACGCCGACGAGATCGGCACTGATGGCATCGAGACTGCTGGTTTCGGTGTCCACTGCGACGAGGCGCGCGGCAAAGGCGCGATCAATCCATTCGCGCAAGGACTCCATCGTCTGGACGCACTGGTAGGCATCGCGGTCGATGGCGGCCATTTCGGGAACCGGCTGGCGGCTACCTTCGGGCGCGGCGTCGGCGCTCTTGTTCTCGGCCTTGGCGGGATTGAGCCGATTGGGGCGGTCGGGGCTGCCGCTGCCGGCATCGAGCCGGCGCAGCAGGCTGGCGAAGCCGTGCTTCTCGAGGAATTGCGCCAGCGGCTCCTTCGGGACCGTCTTCAGCGCGAAATCCTCCAGCGGCTGCGGAAGGTCGCAATCTTCCTTCAGGGTAACGAGGACGCGCGAGAGTTCGGCATCCGCGCGCCCGTCCAGCAGCCGCTCCTTCAGCTTGGATTTCTTCATGTCGGGCGCCGCATCGAGCGCGCCGGCAAGGCTGCCATGTTCGGCAATCAGCTTGCTGGCCGTCTTGGGACCGATGCCGTAGATGCCGGGCACGTTGTCGACCGTGTCGCCCATCAGGGCCAGCACATCGCCGACGAGTTCGGGCGGAACCCCGAATTTCTCCTCCACCTCTTCCGGGCCGATGCGCACGCTCTTCATGGTGTCGAGCATGTCGATGGTCGCGCCGTCCACCTCGCCCACGATCTGCATCAGGTCCTTGTCGGAGGACACGATGGTCACGTCCCAGCCTTCCTTCTGGGCGGCGCGCGCATAGCTCGCGATGAGATCGTCGGCTTCCAGCCCTTCTTCCTCGATGCAGGCGAGACTGAAGGCGCGGGTGGCATCGCGGATCAGCGGAAACTGGGGGCGAAGGTCCTCGGGCGGTTCGGGCCGGTTGGTCTTGTATTCGGCATAGATGTCGTTGCGGAAACTGCGGCTGTCCTTGTCGAGAATGACGGCGAGGTGCGTCGGGCCGTCCGCCTTGTCGAGATCGTCCGCCAGCTTCCACAGCATGGTGGTGTAACCGTAAACCGCGCCGACCGGCGTCCCTTCCGGATTGGTGAGCGGCGGGAGACGGTGATAGGCGCGGAAGATATAGGCCGAGCCGTCGACGAGGTAGAGGTGATTCCTGTCTGCCATGATTTCGCGGTAGCAGCGCTTTGCAGGATGGTCAGCCGGGAAAGAATCTGGCGGCAAAAAACCGCGCAATCGCGACACTTTGTCGAAAAAATGGCGAGAATAAGGCAGAATGTGGCAAAATCGCTTGCGCGGTCACATTTTCGCCATTATCTGGCAGGCATGAAGTCGGTCCGGGAGGGTCGGTTTCTCACCGAGGCCTCGAGGCCAACGTGCCCCAAACTCGCAATGTAAGGAATTCATCCTATGCGTAAGTTCGTTATTGCTGCCGTCGCCGCTGGCGCCGCTCTCTCGCTCGCCGCTTGCTCGGAAGGCACCCAGGACGCCGCTGAAGAAACCGTCGAAGGCGCCGCCGCCGACACCGAAGCCAACGCCGAAGCCGCTGGTGCGGCCGTCGAAGGCGCCATGGACGACGCCGGCGAAACCGCCGAAGGCGCGATGGCCGAAGCCGACGAAGCTGCTGCCGACGCGGAAGCCGAAATGGACGCCACCATGGACGCCGAAACGACGACCGAAACCGAAGCTCAGTAAGCTTCTGGCGGTCAACGCTTCAAAAAAAGAAGGGCGGCTCGATCGAGCCGCCCTTCTTTCGTCCGGTATGCGCGCGAAAGACCGCGTCAACCCGAAAGACTATTCCGGGCTGTAGTCGGCGCGCGCGTAATTGCGGCCGGTCACCGAATATCCTTCGTAGAGAGCCTGCGTGATGGAGGCGATGCGCTGGTCGCGGCGTAGGCGCGCGGCGCTCTTGTTGCGGGCCTCGTCGCTCATCGAGGCGCTTTGGCCGGTCACGTAGATCGCCGCCGCGATGGGGCGCCCGTCGGGCGTGTAGAAGATACCGATGTCGCTGGCCGTGCGGTTGAGCGTGCCGGTCTTGTGCGCAAGCCGCGCGCTGTCCGGGAGGACGGAGGTCATGCGGCGCGATCCCGTCCGGGTGCCCTGCATGGTATCGACGATGAAGCGCGAACTGGATCGCGAAAGCCAGTCGCCCCGGTGAAGCCCGGCAAGCAGTTGGGCCATCGCCCGCGGGCTGGCGCTGTCGCGCTTGTCGACATAGGTCACCGGATCGAATTCACCGTCGTCGCGCACCAGCGTGGCAATGTCGCGGCTCAGTTCGAAATCCTGGATACCTGCCTTTTCGCGCATCCAGCGATTGACCGCCTTGGGGCCGCCCACGACATCCAGCAACGCATCCGTTGCCGTGTTGCTGCTGCGCGTGATCATCAGGTTGAGGAGGGTGCGCGCCGGGAGATACTTGCCCTTGGACACGGGCGCCTTCGAGCCGGAAAACCGGGCCGAGCGTTGCGGGATCAGGAGCGGAAATTCACTGTTGAGCGACCAGCGCCCATTATCGACCCCCTCCATGAACGTCGCGGCGATGGCGATCTTGCTGGTGCTGGCCATCGGGAAGCGCATGTCGCCGAGGATGGAAATCTCGCGCCCGGTGGTCAGGTCGATCGCGGCCACGCCGATCCGTCCGTCGGCGCCGTCGGCGAGCTGCGCAATGCGCTTCTCGAATCCAGTGTCGTATACCGCTTCGTAAGTGAGCGGTTCGCGGACCTTGGTGCCGAGCTCGCTATCGAAAGCGGCCTCGAAATCGGCGAAGCTGTCCTGCGCCGTGGCCGGTGCGGAAGCCACGCCAAAAGCGCCGAATGCCGCAAAGGCACTCAGCGTCGCGAAGATTTTGCGTCCCATGATCATTCCCGTTGCGTACCCCAATTATCCTTTTCAGGGGGTTAACGGGCCGGGATTCCCTCCTTCAAGCCGTGTCGCGACGAAAAGAGGCGCGAACGCGACGGAAGCCGGTTCGCGTCCCTTTTCGCACGAGTGTGAGGTCACGCGTCGCTGATCGCCTTCTCGATCCGGTCGGTCGGTTCGCCGGTCATCGTCTTGGCAATCTCCCCGGCGAGCCGCTTCTCAAGCTCTGAGTGATAGTGGCGCCGCATCTCGCCCAGCGTCTTGGGGTCGGCGATGATCAGCACATCGTCGAACGATCCGGCGATCGCTTGCTGGTTCAGCCATTCGGCGGCAGCTGCCCCGTGCGCCAGTTCATTGAGATCGGTTGCGCCGGTACGCTGCCCGGCATCGTCCTGGTGCTTCACGCCGGCGCTGAAGTTCGTGGCGGTCAGGTCGTGGCTTTCGGCATTGGCCAGCTTCGGCTCGAACAGCTGGCCTTCGTTACGCATCGTCTTGAACTGTTCGCCGTCGACAATGGCGACGAGGGCGCGTTGCGGCAGTTTCATGCAGGTCTCCTGTTGTTCTGTCGGAGATTCTACGTTCGAGCGGCGCATTCGTTGCGGCCCGGCCGCATCATCGCGCAATTGATCGGCGGAGCGAAACGGCTAGGCAGGTCGGCATGAGCACCTGGACACTCGGCATCATCGGCGGCAGCGGCCTCTACCAGATCGACACGCTGGAAGACGCGCAATGGATCAGGGTCGCTTCGCCCTTCGGCGAGGCGTCGGACGAGATCCTGTGCGGCAGGATCGGGGACGTGAAACTGCGCTTCCTGCCGCGCCACGGACGCGGGCATCGCATCCCGCCGGGCGAGGTGAACGCGCGCGCCAATGTCGACGCGCTGAAGCGGGCCGGGTGCACCGACATCCTCAGTATCAGCTCGGTCGGTTCGCTGCGGGAGGAACTGCTGCCGGGCCGGTTCTGCGTCGCCGACCAGTTCATCGACCGCACGAAGGGGCGCGCATCCAGCTTTTTCGGCACGGGCATGGTCGCCCATGTCAGCATGGCGGAGCCGGTGTGCGAACGCCTGTCCGCCTTCGCAGCCGCGGCGGTGGAGCGGGCCGGAGGCGACGTCGCGCATGGCGGAACCTATCTCGCCATGGAAGGCCCGCAGTTCTCGACCCGCGCGGAAAGCCACCTTTATCGCCAGTGGGGCGCGGACATCATCGGCATGACCGCCATGCCGGAAGCGAAACTGTGCCGCGAGGCGGAGATGCCATATGCGCTGATCGGCATGGTGACCGATTACGATTGCTGGCGCGAGGAAGAAGCCTTCGTGGAAGTCAGCCAGGTCATCGCGCAGATGCAGGCAAACGGAGAGATAGCCCGGCGGGCGATTTCGGAACTCGTCGCGGCGCTACCGGCGGAGCGAGCCGCTTCGCCGCTCGACACGGTCCTGGATCATGCGCTGATCACGGCGGAGGACGCGCGCGATCCCGCCATGCTGGCAAAGCTGGACGCGGTCGCCGGGCGCGTCCTCTAGGCCGAGCAACTCGCCCCGCCCAGCACGCAGAAGCGCGCGCAGTGGGGGTGGTTGAGCGAGACCTCGCCCGACGCTTCGGCCAGCGTCGCGCCCATGTCGAAGCCCTCGTCGTGGGGAATGAGCGTGCAGGCCGCGACGCGCGGTGCCGGTTCGCCCTTCCGGTGCACGACCATCCGGCTGGTGGCGCACATGATGTCGTCCGGCGACTTGCCGAGGATGTCCCAGCAATCGGTGGTGATCTCGGCGACATCTCTGGTCTCGTCCATTTCCGGGAACAGGACGAGCCGCATCGGGTCCTGCGCGTCGATCCGGATGTTCTGCTCCGCGAACAGGTCGGCGTAGCCGGCTCGCGCTTCGACCATACCTTCACCGGGCAGAAGGCGTCCGGCAACCGCGATGTCGAAGCCGTTGTCCGACAGCCACTTCAGACCCGCGATGGCCGGCTCCCAACTCCTCGATCCGCGCTCGCCCTCGTGACCCGCACGCGTGTGGTGGTCGAGGCTGACGCGGATGGTCAGCCGGTCGCCATATCGCCGCTTGAGGTCGAGCAGCGCTTCCTCGTGTCGCCGCATCGGTTTCATCGCATTGCTCAGCACCAGTGCCTCGAACCCTCGGTCCAGCGCATCATCCAGTATCGCTAGGAAGTCCGGGTTCATGAACGGTTCGCCGCCGGTGAAGCCGATTTCCCGCGTGCCGGTGCCCTGCGCCTCGTCGAGAAAGCGGGCGACGTCGCGAGCTTTGATATAGATCAGCGCGTCGTTGGTCGGGCTGCTCTCGATATAGCAGGTGGCACAGGCGAGATTGCACAGAGTGCCGGTGTTGAACCAGAGCGTTTCCAGCTGCTTGAGGCCGACCGTGGCCCGGCGTTCGCCTTTCGCGGTCAGAACGGGATCGGAGAACTTCTCGGCCGGGAGCGCAGCGGCATCGACGCGGAAGGGCGAGGGGCCTTGTGGCGCATTGCGTCCTGCCCCGCGCGTCCGCGGCTTATCCTCTCGGGCGGGGGCGTCGGCCATCAGGCGAATGTCCTGCGCAGGCCGGCGACGAAGGCGACCCAGCGCTTGGGTATCTTGCCGAACACGGTCGGCTCCCATGCGCTGAAAGCCGTGGCCTTGGTGATTTCCGAACGCGTGGGATAGGCGACGATCGCGCTGCCAATGGCAAAGCTGCTCGCCTTGCCGGTGATCAACTGGCTGAAGGGCAGGATGAGCTCCCCTGCATTCTTGCCACAGATGCTCGCTCCGACGACCTTTTTCCCCTTGAGCATGACCTTCAAATGGCCTCTGGTCTGGCCCTCGGCAATGGCTCGCTCGTTGTGGTCGAACCCTTCGCGCACGACCTTGAGTTTCTCGCCATAGGCTTCGCGCGCCTCGGCCTCCGTCATGCCGATCTGTGCGACTTCGGGCTCGGTGTAGGTGCACCAGGGCAGCGCCTTGAAGTCGACCTTGGTCGGCAGGCCGGTCGTGATCTCGAGCGCCACGTTGGAACCTTCGTAGCCTGAGACATGCGTGAGGCGCGGCCCCTCGCGGCAATCCCCGATGGCGTAGATATTGCTGACAGAGGTCCGCCGGCGCTTGTCGACCACGAAGCCGTTGCTGCCGGTCTCGATCCCGATCTCCTTCGCCCCGAAACCGTCCACCCGGGCCTTGCGCCCGGTCGCGACGAGCAGATGGGTGCCGGTGACCCGGTCGCCGCCTTCGAGTTCGACCGACACCGAACCGGCCGATCCGGCGACCCGGACGGCGGTGTCCTTCACGAAGACGACGCCTTCTGCCTTCATCGTATCGACCACGACATCGACCGATTCCGGATCGTCGCGTCCCATCGGGCGGCCGGGCTCGATCACGGTGACCTTGCTGCCGAGGCGGCAGAAGCTTTGCGCCATCTCCATGCCGACGACACCGCCGCCCAGCACGACCAGTTCGCCAGGCAGTTCGGTCAGTTCGAACAGGTTCTCGTTGGTGAGGTATGGCACGCCGCCAATCCCGGGGATGGGCGGCACCATTGGTTCGGAACCGGTGGCCAGCACGATCCGGGGTGCGCGCAGGATTTCGCCGCCGACCTCCACGCTCTGCCGGTCCTTCAGGGTCGCACGAGCACGCAGGACCTCGCAGCCCATTTCCTCGAACCGCTCTTCGGAATCGTGCGGGGCGATCTGCGCGATCGCGTCGTGGATGTGGCGATGGACGGCGGGGTAGTCGATCCGGGGCTCCGCCAGCCCCACGCCGAAGCGCGTACCTTCGCGACCCTGCTGCGCCCGGCGCGCCGCAGTGATCAGCGCCTTGGACGGCACGCAGCCATTGTTGAGGCACTCCCCGCCCATGGCATTCGCCTCGATCAGGGCGACCTTGAGGCCGAACAGCGCGCAGCCGCCCGCCGCGGTTAGCCCTGCGGCCCCGCCGCCGATCACGATCACGTCATGGGTGAATTTCATTGTCCGTCCGCCTTAACCCGATAGGGACGGGGCATGGAAGCAATCTCTGGCCTCGCGGTCGAATACCTGCGCCCGTTCTGATGCAGATCCTCGTCACCGGAGCCGCCGGCCTCGTCGGCGGAGAAGTCTGCGCCCGCCTGGTCGCAGACGGGCACCAGGTCACGGCAATGGTCCATCGCAATCCGGACATTCTCGCCAATGACGGCACGCCGGTTCCGGTGGCAGGGAGTGTCGCGGGAGACGTGCGGCAGGCACGGTTCGGCTGGTCCGAAGAGGAATTCCGGACAGTGGCATCCGACCACGACCTCCTGATCCATTGCGCGGCCACGGTGCGGTTCGATCTGCCGGAAGAGGACTACCTCACGACCAATGTGGGCGGAACTGCTCACGCGCTGGAACTCGCTCGCGAGGGCGACATGGATTTTCTCCACGTTGGTACCGCCTATGTCTGCGGCGCTCGGGATGGCCTTGTTCGCGAGGACGATCCACTCCCGGAAAGCGGCTTCGCCAACGGTTACGAAGCGAGCAAGGCGGCCGGCGAACGGCTGGTCCGCGCAAGCGACGTTCGCTGGGCGATCGCACGTCCCAGCATCGTTGTCGGGGCTTCCGATAGCGGCGAGATCCGGCAATTCGACACGACCTATGCCGCGTTCAAGTTGATCGCGGAAGGGCGCGTACGGCACATGCCGGCGCGGGCGGGGGCGACGCTGGATTTCGTCCCGATCGACCACGTGGCTGGCGGCATCGTGGCCATCGCCGACCGGATGGCGCGGGCCCGGGGCGGCACGTTCCATCTCGCGAGTTGCCAGCCTCTCCCGGTCGATCGCTTCACAGCCGCAATCGGCGCCTACCCGCAGTTCCACGAGCCCGAACTGGTCCCGCCGTACGCGTTCGATCCGTCCGGCCTGCCGGCGATGGAACGACGGCTGTTCCGCCGAGTGGCAGGTCTCTACGCCAGCTATTTCCAGCGCGATCCGCGCTTCGACGATCGCCGGTTCCGGGATCTGACCGGGATGGCGTGCCCGGCAACCGGGGAAGCCTATATCCGCCGGCTGATCGATCACTGCATCGCGGTCCGCTTCCTTCCGGACGGATGATCAGCGCACGTGGGGGTAGTGCTTTTCCATGCGTGAGCGGGCGCCCACCGCCCACAGGATGCCGACCTTGAAGTAGATCCAGTTCGCCCGCAACGGACCCCATGCCGCGATGCGGCGGTCCGACGTGACGATCCGGCGCGGGACCATCCGGATCTTGCCCAGGCGCGCGAACTTCACGCACAAGTCGGCTTCTTCCATGACCGCGTCGCCCGGCGTGCAGCCGCCGATTTCCAGGAACTGGGCGCGGCGGAAGAACATGGCATGGTCCCCGAACAGCAGGCGGACGCCGCGGAAGAAGAGGTGCGGCCTTGTGATGAGGGGCGCGTACCAGGTCTTGAGATAATTGTGCGCGCTCGTCACCCAGCGGGTTTTTTCCGGCCCGCGGATCAGCGGCGTGAAGCTGGCGAGGGCGATCCGCTCGTCGGAGAGGGTCCGGCGGATGACGCCCACCATGTCGACCGGCGGGATCGAGTCGGCGTGCAGGACGCAGACGAGGGGCGCCCGGGTCGCCTCGACGCCTGCGTTGATCTGTCCCGCACGGCCCGCCTCGCGTTCCAGCAGGCGCCAGCCCGCATCCTTCGCCAGCGCGCAGGTTCGATCTTTGCTGCCCCCGTCCACGACGACCACTTCGGCCGGTAGCGGATCCAGTGCCCGGATCGCGCGGACGAGGTCGGGCAACGCCTTTTCCTCGTCCAGTACCGGTATGACCAGCGCGACACCCGGATCGCTCACGGCAGGAACTCAGGCCAGTGTTCGAGGTCGGCCGCCGTATCGATGTCCGCCAGCTCGGGCAGGACGGCGGGCCTGATGCCGCGCTCCGCAAAGCGCCGCAGCGTTTCGGCGAAGACCGTGCTGGTGCTCCATTCCATTCCGGCGAAGGCGAAGTCCGATGGTTCGCGGTATCCCAGCAGATAGTATCCGCCGTCGCTGGCCGGACCGATGACCATCGGATCGGTCTCCAGCGTGTCGCGCGCCGCGCGCAGGACGGCCGGGCTAAGGCCGGGGCAGTCACTGCCGATCAGGATGGCGGGCGCGGGTACCCGGCCGAGTTTCGCGGTCAGGTCTCCGTCGCCCTGGTCCACGACTGCCAGGTCGTCGCCGAGCCCCTTGCGGAATTGCTCCGGCGGCGCGCCGGTCACGCGCAGTTCGAACGGGATTTCGCTGGCGCGGGCCACTTCCACCGTATGCGCCAGCAGTTTGGTGTAGATCGCGGCGGCGCCTTCTGCACCGAAACCCGGGATCAGGCGGGTCTTCGCCTTGCCCGGCTCGGGCCAGCGGCAGAATATGGAGATCAGCGGATCGGCCATCGCGCCTGCCCTAACCGCTTGGCCTTGGCGGGACCATAGGGCATGAGGGGACCTGATGGGGCTCGGCAGGACGCTATTCACGATCGCGGGGGCGGCAGCGCTGGTCGGCCTGCTGGTGGCCGAACGCAGGCGCCCCCTCAGGCGGCAGCATCATTCCGACCTGCCCCGCAACCTTCGCAATTTCGCCATGGGCGCAAGCTGCGCTGCCGTGGTCGCGGTCGTCGAGGTCCCGATCGGGCAGCGCATCGCGCGCGACAACCTTCGGCGCAGGCGCGGTTTCGCGCAGGCCCTTCCGCGCCCACTGCGACTGATCGGCGCAGGGCTGGCGATGGATTACGGTTTCTACTGGTGGCACGTCGCGACGCACCGCGTGCCGTTCCTGTGGCGCTTCCACCGGGTACACCATATCGATCCGGACATGGATGCGAGTACCGCCGTGCGCTTCCATTTCCTCGACATGCTGGTGAGCCTGCCGTGGCGGATCGTGCAGATCAGGCTCGCCGGGGCCAGCCCGAAATCGCTGCGCTGGTGGCGCCGGTTCTTCAACGCATCGATCCTGTTCCATCATGCGAACCTGCGCTTGCCCAAGGGCTGGGACCGTGCATTGCGGACCGTCCTCACCACGCCGGAAATGCACGGCATCCACCATTCGAAGGTCCGGCAGGAGCGGGACAGCAATTACACGAGCGGCATCAGCGTCTGGGACCGGCTGCACGGCACCTACCGCGACCGGCCCGCACCGCGCGCGATCGCGATCGGGGTGGACGAGCGGGACGAGGCGGACCTGCCGATCGCCCGTTCGCTCACCGCGCCGTTCCGGCGCACGCCGGCAGACACGAACGCCGACAGGACAGGATAACCCATGAACCTTGCGATCGAGACACGGGGCCTGACGAAGCGGCTCGGCGGGAAACCGGTGGTGCGCGATCTGGACCTGCGCGTGCCGGAAGGGTCGATCTTCGGCTTCCTCGGTCCCAACGGGGCGGGAAAGACGACCGCCATGCGCCTGCTGCTGGGCCTGCTGCGGCCCGACGCGGGGGACGTCCGCCTGTTGGGCAGCGACTTTCCGAAGAACCGCATCGCGCTTCTGGGGCAGATCGGCGCCTTTATCGAGACGCACGGCCTTTACGAACAACTTTCGGGCCGCGCCAATCTCGCCATCGCCTGCAGGCTGCGCGGACTCGACCCGTCCGAGATCGAGCCGGCGCTCGACATGGTGTCCATGCGCCATGCTGCGGACCGACGCGTGCGGTCCTATTCGCTCGGCATGAAGCAGCGCATGGCGCTCGCCCGCGCGCTGCTTGGCCGGCCGAAGCTGCTCCTGCTGGACGAGCCGACGAACGGGCTCGACCCGGATGGCATCATGGCCATGCGCGAACTGATCCGCGACTTGCCGTCCCGGCTGGGCGCAACCGTGTTCCTGTCCAGCCACCTGCTGGGCGAGGTGGAGGCCATCGCCACGGATATTGCCCTGCTGCGCAAGGGCGAGTTGCTGCACCAGGGCCCGTTGGCCGACTTCGCGGCGGACCATGCCGTGCTCCGGATCGGGGTGGAGCGTCCCGAAGACGCTGTATCGCTGCTCGCCTCGAATGGCATCGCCGCCGAAATCGAACCGGGTACGGCGCACCTGCTCGTCCGGCTCGCGAAGGACGGCGCCCGGCCGGCATCCGCCGATGCGGCCGGTATCAACACGCTGCTGGTCCGGGAGGGCTTTCCGGTTTCGCTGCTGAAGGAAGACAGACGCGGGCTCGAGGATCTGTACCGCGACATGATCGGGCCGGTCGGGACCGGGGAAGGGGACGGCGAATGATCGCTCTGCTGAGGTCCGAAATCGCGAAGCTGCGCGGTTCGCTGATCCTGCTGCTCGTGCTCGTGCCGCCACTGCTGCCGGGCCTGCTCATCTTCCTCGCCGTGGCCACGAACGAGGGGGCGCCGAGCTGGGCGCAACTGATCGGGCAGCTGACGATGCCGCTCTGGGCCATGTTCCTCAACGCTATGCTGCTCGCGACGCTGGCGACGCTGATGGGGCAGGTGGAATACCGGACCAACGGCTGGGCGTTCGTGCTCGTCCAGCCGGTCCCCCGGTGGCAGGTGTTCGTGACCAAGCTGATGATCCTGGTCGTGCTGCACGTGGCGATGATCGCGATGTGCATCCTGGGCGCGATCGTCAGCGCGCTGGCCGCCGGATATGCCTTCGACCGCGTCCCGACCGGCGACACCCCTCTGCGGCCGGCTCTCGACTTCGTCCTCGCCATGACCGGTGGGAGTTTCGCGATCCTCGTGCTTCAGCTGTGGGCGGCGCTGCGCTGGAACAATTTCACCGTGCCGCTCGCGATGGGCATCGGCGGAACGCTGGTCGGTCTCGCCGTGCTGATCGCGGGGACCGAGCAGGCGGACTGGTTTCCGTGGGTTCTCGCGCTGAAAGCGGGCGTGGCGGATTCGCCCCGATGGTTCATCACCACCGGGCTGGTGGCAGGCATCGTCGCTGCCGTGGCGATGGTCCTCGACTTCCAGCGGCACACCTTTCGATGATTGCAGGATGCTAAGCGGTCGCCACGAAAAAAGGCCCGGCAGGAGCGATCCTGCCGGGCCTTTTCGTTCGGTCGGGTGACCGGGTGGCGGGCTTAGAAGCCCATGCCGCCCATGCCGCCGCCCATGCCGCCCATGTCGGGCATGCCGCCGCCGCCGGAGTTCTTGTCTTCCGGCTTTTCGACGATCGCGGCTTCGGTCGTGATCAGCAGACCGGCCACCGAAGCGGCGTCCTGCAGCGCGGTGCGTACGACCTTGGTCGGGTCGATGACACCGGCCGAGACCAGGTTCTCGTACGTGTCGGTCGCGGCGTTGAAGCCCATGGTCTCGTCATTGCCGTCCATCAGCTTGCCCGCGACGACCGCGCCGTCATGGCCGGCGTTCGAGGCGATCTGGCGGACCGGAGCCTGCAGGGCACGACGCACGATGTCGACACCGCGGGTCTGGTCGTCATTGTCGCCTTCGAGACCGCTGAGGGCCTTGGTGGCGTAGAGCAGCGCGGTACCGCCGCCCGGGACGATGCCTTCTTCCACCGCGGCGCGGGTCGCGTGCAGCGCGTCGTCGACGCGGTCCTTGCGTTCCTTCACCTCGACTTCGGTGGCACCGCCGACCTTGATCACGGCAACCCCGCCGGCGAGCTTCGCCAGACGTTCCTGCAGCTTTTCCTTGTCGTAGTCGCTGGAGGTGTTGTCGATCTGCGTGCGGATTTCGCCGACGCGGGCCTTGATGTCCTCTTCGGCACCGGCACCGTCGACGATGGTCGTGTTGTCCTTGTCGATGGTGACGCGCTTGGCTTCACCCAGCATGCCGAGCGTGACGTTCTCGAGCTTGATGCCGAGGTCTTCGGAAATCATCTCGCCCTTGGTCAGGATCGCGATGTCCTGCAGCATCGCCTTGCGACGATCGCCGAAGCCCGGAGCCTTGACCGCCGCGACCTTCAGGCCGCCGCGCAGCTTGTTGACCACGAGGGTCGCCAGCGCTTCGCCTTCGATGTCTTCCGCGATGATCAGCAGCGGACGGCCCGACTGGACGGCCGCTTCGAGCACCGGCAGCATCGACTGAAGGTTCGACAGCTTCTTCTCGTGGATCAGGATGTACGGGTTTTCGAGTTCGACCGTCATCTTGTCCGGGTTGGTGATGAAGTAGGGGCTGAGATAGCCGCGGTCGAACTGCATGCCTTCGACGGTCTCGAGCTCGAATTCGAGGCCCTTGCTTTCGTCGACGGTGATCACGCCTTCCTTGCCGACCTTTTCCATGGCTTCGGCGATCTTCTCGCCGACTTCACGGTCGCCGTTCGCGGAAATGACGCCGACCTGCGAGATCTCGCTGGAGCCGGAAACGTCTTTGGAACGCGCCTTCAGGTCTTCGACGACCTTGGTGACGGCGAGGTCGATGCCGCGCTTCAGGTCCATCGGGTTCATGCCGGCCGCAACCGACTTCATGCCTTCGGTCACGATCGACTGGGCCAGAACGGTCGCGGTGGTGGTGCCGTCACCGGCGGCGTCGTTCGCCTTCGATGCGACTTCCTTGATCATCTGCGCGCCCATGTTCTCGAACTTGTCCTTCAGTTCGATTTCCTTGGCGACAGTGACACCGTCCTTGGTGATGCGCGGCGCGCCGAAGCTCTTGTCGATGACGACGTTGCGACCCTTCGGGCCGAGAGTCACCTTCACGGCATTGGCGAGCGTGTCGACGCCCCGGAGGATGCCTTCGCGGGCATCGCGGCTAAATTTTACGTCCTTGGCAGCCATCATGCTGTCCTTTCGGTTCAGATTTCAAATCAGGTTGATGAATGAAGTTGACACAGTTGACAGTGTCCTGAAGCGAAGAAGCGGATCAGGAAATGATCCCCATGATATCGCTTTCCTTCATGATCAGCAGCTCTTCGCCGTCGATCGTGACTTCGGTGCCGCCCCACTTGCCGAACAGCACGCGGTCGCCGGCCTTGACGTCGAGCGCGACACGGTCGCCGTCGTCGTCACGGACGCCGTCGCCCACGGCGACGACTTCGCCTTCGCTCGGCTTTTCCTTGGCGCTGTCGGGGATGATGATGCCGCCGGCGGTCTTTTCCTCGGCTTCGATGCGACGGACCAGAACGCGGTCATGCAACGGACGAAATGCCATATTGCACCTCTTTCATTAGAGTGGATGTTTCTGTTGGCACTCCCTGATGCAGAGTGCCAGCGCGGCGCATCTGGTGTCGCGGCGGCAGGGAGTCAACACGTCGCGAAGCAAAAAATCGTGCGCTGCGGGACGGGGCGGGCGGCGCGCCGGACGGTCCGTTGGACAATCGCGCCCCCGCTTGCCACATGCAGCCCCACAAAGCAGCCGGAGACTTAAGGAATGATCGCGGAAACCGATATCGCAGCCCTCAGCGTGCCGGAGCAGATATGGCTCTGGCTGCGCGTCAACATGGTCGAGATCGCGGGCGCCTTCGCCGTGCTCGTCATCGGCCTGCTGATCGCGAGCTTCGTGTCGCGCTGGGTGGAGCGGACTCTCACGAAATCGCCGCGCTTCGACCAGACCATTGCCGCTTTCCTGTCCAACCTCGTGAAATACGCGCTGTGGGCGCTGGTGCTGGTGACGGTGCTGTCCCAGTTCGGCGTGGAGACGACCAGCATCCTGGCCGCGCTGGGAGGACTTGCCCTGGCGGTCGGCCTCGCGCTGCAGGGCACGCTCAGCAATGTGGCGTCGGGCGTGATGATCCTGGTGCAGAAGCCCTTCAAGGTGGGCGAGGCGATCTCGGTCAACGAATTCACCGCCGTGGTCCAGCAGATCGGCCTGTTCACCACAGAGCTGAAGCAGTTCGACGGATTGTTCGTGATGGTGCCCAATTCCGAACTCTGGAACCAGCCGATCGTCAACCTGCATCGCCACCCCACCCGCCGTTTCGAACTGATCGTGGGGATCGGTTACGACGACAGCATGGAGCAGGCGCGCAAGGAACTGCTCGCGCTGGCCGAGGCCGACGAGCGGGTGCTGGACGATCCCGCACCGCAGGCCTTCGTCAATTCGCTGGACGACAGTTCCGTAGGCATCGGCCTGCGCGTCTGGTGCGCGACCGGCGATTACATGGCGGTGTCCTGGGACCTCACCGAAAAGGCCAAGGCGCGGTTCGACGCGGTCGGCCTCAACATCCCGTTCCCGCAGCGCGAAGTCACGATGAAGGCTGCCTGACGGGGCGCTGCGTCAGCCCCAGCGCATCGCGCCGCAGCCAGCGCCAGACCAGCAGGATCGCCGCGACCAGCAGCCCGGTCGCGAGGCCGATCCAGACGCCGGTCCCTTCCAGCGGGGTGCCGAAGCCGAGCGCGACCGCCGTGCCGAAGCCGGGCACCCAGTAGGCGAAGATCGCGATGACCATCGGGATGCGCGTGTCCTGCAACCCGCGCAGTGCGCCCGCAGCGACGGCCTGCAACCCGTCGGCAAGCTGGAAGGCGGCGGCGATGACCAGGTATTGCAGGGCGAAACCGATGAGGGCCGCGTTGGCGGCGGCATAGGGATCGACATAGATCGAGAGCAGGGCCCTGGGCGCAAGGATCATCGCGCCGGCGGTCAGCACCATGAAACCTGTGCCCAGCGCGATGCCCACCCAGCCGGCACGGCCCATGCCCTCGCTGTCGCGCGCGCCATAGAAATAGCCCACGCGGATGGTGCTCGCCTGGCCGATGCCGAAGGGGATCTGGAAGGCGAGCGCCGCGATCTGCAGTGCGATGGTGTGCCCCGCCAGCTGCGCCGCGCCGATATTGCCCATCAGGAACGCCGCGGCGCCGAAAATGCCCGCCTCTGCCGTAATGGTCAGTGCGATGGGCGTGCCGATCCGCACGATCTGCCACAGGCGCTGCCAGTCCGGTGCCCACCAGCGGCCGAGGATGCGGTAGCGGTGCAGCTTCGGGTCGAGCCGGATGGCCAGCAGGTAAGCGGCCAGCGTGACGAAAGACGTGATGATCGTCGCCATCGCCGCGCCGCGCAGGCCCAGTTCCGGCGCGCCGAAATTGCCGAAGATGAAGGCGTAATTGGCGAGCGCGTTCACGCCGATGCCCGCCGCGGTGATCAGCGTTGCGAAGATCGGCCGGTCCAGCGCCGATACGAAGCAGCGCAGGACGTTGTTGAACAGCATCGGGATCAGCGAGAAGATGATCAGCAGATTGTATTCGTTGGCGAGCGCGGTGATGCGCGGCTCCTGCCCGCTGGCGACCATCAGCGGGCCGAGCAGCAGGCACGCACCCATGCCCAGCAGCCCCGCGCCGATGGACAGCCACAGCGCCATGCGCATCCCGCGCCGCACCGGTCGCAAGGCGGGCGCTCGCTCGCCCAGTTCCGCCGAAATGACCGGCGCCACCGCCCCCGTCAGCCCGCTGAGCGCCCACAGCACCATGCCGAAAAGCGCGACCGCCAGCGCGGATGCCGCCAGCTGGTCTTCCCCCAGCCGCGCGATGAAGATCACGTCGACCGCGTAGGTCAGCATCTGCAGCAGGTTGGCGAGCGCGAGCGGCCAGCTCAGCCGCAGGGTCGCGGCAAGCTCGGTGCGCCAGGGTTTTTCGGGATCGACCTGGAGGGGAAGCGAATCGGACATAAAGCCGTCCCGGATAGCGGCGCCCCCATGACGGGGGAAGGCGGGATACGGCAATCCCGCGAATTCGCATTGTGGGCGGGTAGGACAAGGGTGTATGGGCCCGGTTCTGTATCCGGAGGGTCCGCATGAAATCCGTTGTTCTATCCGTCGCGCTGGCCGGTGCCGCGCTTCTCGTTCCCGGCGCGCAGGCGCAGGTCGTCACCGAAGAGATGACGGCCGAAAACGCCATGCACTGCAGCGCGTTCAGCGGCTTCACCGGCGGCATGGTGATGGAAGAAGACCCGGTCTTCGCGGCCGACCTGATGAAGGCTGCCTACACGTTCGGAACCTTCGCCTACGACCTCTACGAAGGTCCGGAAGAAGAAATGGACGTGGCGGCCGAGAACAAGATCGACTGGATCGACGACCAGCTCGACGGGTTCGGCGCGGACGAGGAAGCCACCATCTCGTTCATGGAAACGCATCTCGCGGCCTGCACCAAGCTGCGCGAGGCCAATCTCGAGGAATATTCTGAGGTCGAGGCGATCGTCGCGCGTGACTACGCCGCGCAGCTCGGCGCGATGGCCGGCGGGCAGGGGCTCATCGAAAACAACTGAGGGTCGTAGCGCGAGCGGCGGGCATCCCGGCCGCTCGCGCCCGATACTTCACCCGCCGTTGCGTAGGTTCGCCGCGATCCCGCGCAGGACGCCGGCCATGCGCTGGCCGCGCACATCGCTCTCGGTCATGCCGTCGGCCGCCGTTTCCAGCTGGTCCGCGACGCTGGCATCGCCGTCCTGTGCCCGCGCCAGCAGCGTGCGCAGCTCCGTCACCATCGGCATCTGCGCTTCGCCGGCCTCGTCCCGCTCGTACTGGTCGAGATAGGCGAGGGCGACCACCGGATCGTCCGGCCAGGTGACCGGCATCTGCTGCTGCGGATTGAAGAACTCGCCCTGGTCGGCGAGCTTGGCCGCGGCGATCTCGTTCTCGGTCAGCATCTCCGTCGGCACGAGCTCCAGCACGTCGAGGCCGCGCACGATCTCGGTGCCGTAGATCTTGCCGTCGAAGTAATAGACCGACCAGAAACCGCCGACCAGCGACTGGTCCTCGTCGATCGGGCCGCGGTCGAAATAGCCGATCTCGACCGGGTTGCTGCTGTCGGTGAAGTCGATCAGCGAGATGCCGCCCTGGTACCAGGCCTGAACGAAGATGTCGCGGCCCGGGACCGGCACCAGCGAGCCGTTGTGGGCGACGCAGTTCTCGGTCTCGCTTTGCGCGCTCGGGATCTTGAACAGGCTGCGCTGCACCAGCTTGCCGTCCACGATGTCGTAGATCGCGTCCGCGCCCCAGGTCATCGGGTCCTGGCTGCGGCAGCGCGGGCGGGCACCGCCGCCCCACTCGTCCGTGAACAGCACCTTGGTGCCGTCATTGTTGAAGGTGGCGGAGTGCCAGTAGGCGAAACCCTTGTCGGTCACGTCGTCCACGCGGACCGGCTTGCGCGGGTCCGAGATGTCGAGGACGATGCCGTTGCCCGAACACGCGCCCGCGGCGATGTTCTTCGCCGGGAAGATGGTGATGTCGTGGCACTGGTCCGTGGTCGCGGTGTCCTGCGTACCCGGACCGTGGTCGCCGCCCCGCCACAGGCCGGCAATGCGTCCGTCCTTGGCGAAGATGCGCGGGGAATCGATGATCCGCGCCTGCGAGGGATCGGCCTTGGGGATCTCGATCACGTCGATGCTGAAGAGCGCGCTTTCCTCGCCCCCGAAGCCGATCGTGCAGCCGGCCAGCTCCTCCTCGTCGCGCACGCGCGAGATGCCGGAATTGTAGACCAGCAGCGAATTGGCATCGTCCGCCACGATCGAGTGCGTGTGGCTGCCGCGGCAGGTCTGCACCTGGCCGACCTGGCGCGGGCGGTCGATGTCCGAAATGTCGAAGATGCGCAGGCCGCGGAACCGGTCGGGGCTGACGTCTTCGGACACGCCGCCGAGGCCGCAATCGGTCCGGCCGCGATTGTCCTCGACCGACATGATCAGCAGGTCGCCGGCGATCGACACGTCGCCCTGGCCCCCCGGGCACACGACCGAGCTAATAAGGTTCGGCATGCCCTCGTCCGACAGGCGGTAGATGTTGAAGCCGTGGTAATTGCCCGCGATCAGCAGATCGCGCGAGAACGCCATGTCGGTATTGCCGAAGCTGAGCAGGGGGAATCGCGGATTGGTCTGGGACGGGCGGGCATTGGCCGGCATGTCCTCGTCCGGTTCCGCGCCGATGGCGGAGACGGCGGCCATCGCCTCGTTCAGCTTGCGGAGCGCTTCGCTGCGCGGATCGGCCTCGTCGCTGTCGGCAGCCGCGCCACCGTCGATCGGGCTACGCTCCACGGGATCTTCGAGCACGGCCGGCAGGCGCAGACCGGCCGGGTTTTCCGGATCGAAGAAGCCTGCAGGCTTGGGCAGCGAGCGGACGAGCCGCAGGCCCTTCGCGGCCTGCTCCGCGTCGCGGAATCCGGCGGCAAGGCCGGTCCGCGGATCGGTCGCAACGTCGGCCAGGAGGTTGCTCATCACGGTGATTTCCGCCGACTGGTCGGCGACCACGTCGTTGACGAAGCGCGACAGGATCGGGTCGTAGGCCGCGCCCGGCGCGTCGTTCAGCATGTCCACCATGTCCAGCGCTCCCGCATGGTGGGCGATCATCAGCTGGAGGTACATGCGGTCGAACTCGGTCCCCGACAGCGAGGCGAGCTGTTCCATCTGTTCGGGCGTCGCCATGCCCTTCATCATCACGGGGCCGCCATCGGATGCGTGCATCATGTGGTGGGCGTGACCCTGCGCCGCGGCGGGGTCGGGAACGTCCTGCCCGCGCTCGCGCAGCCAGCTTTGCATGAAGGCGATCTCGTCCGCCTGGCTGACCTGGATCTTGCGGGCGATTTCCACGATGTCGTCGGTCGCAGTCCGGCCGTCTACCAAGCGGCCCATCTCCACCGCCTGGAAGTGGTGCCAGATCATGTTCTGCATGAAGTCGACATCGGCCTGGATGTAACGGTCGGCGACGATGCTGATCGCGTCGTTCGCGTCGATTTCCCGCGCGTCCTGGCCCACGCCGCCCGGCTGGACGATGGTCGCGTCCTGGGCGAGGGCGGGGCTGGCGAGCAGGGTGGCGCACGCCGCGGTGGCGAGCAGGCGGGTCTTGGCGAACATGTCGGGTGTCTCTCCGGTTTCGTTTGCAATCATGCTGGCGAAATTTCGTCGATGCCACAAGGCCGTTCGCCGACGCCCGTCACCCGCCGATGGAATAGCGGCACGAAAAAGGGGCGGCGCCTTGCGGCACCGCCCCCGTTCCTTTTCGCCTGAAGCGAGAAGAGCTTACTTGAGCTCGACGGTACCGCCGGCAGCTTCGATCTTGCTCTTGATGTCTTCGGCTTCCGCCTTGTTGACGCCTTCCTTGAGCGGCTTCGGCGCGCCTTCGACGAGCGCCTTGGCTTCGCCCAGGCCGAGGCCCGTGATGCCACGGACTTCCTTGATGACCTGGATCTTCTTGCCACCGTCGCCGGTGAGGATGACGTCGAATTCGTCCTTCTCTTCGGCGGGGGCAGCGGCATCGCCACCACCGGCGGGGCCGGCCACGGCCACGGCTGCGGCGGCGCTCACGCCCCACTCATCTTCGAGCGCGGTGGCGAGTTCGGCGGCTTCCAGAACGGTCAGCTTCGAAAGTTCTTCTACGAGGGCTTTGATATCGGCCATTGTTCAATACTCCTGAGATTCGTTTGGGGCGTCGTGCCCCGGCGAAATACGCTTGGAAAAACGGTCTATGCAGCTTCCTTGGCGCCGTAGGCACCAAAGACGCGGGCCAGCTTGCTGGCAGGGGCGTTGACGACCTGGGCGACCTTGGTCGCAGGCGCATTCATCAGACCCACCAGCTTGGCACGCAGCTCGTCGAGGCTCGGCATCGAGGCCAGCGACCTGATACCTGCTTCGTCGAGAACCTGCCCGCCCATCGAACCGCCGACGATTTCCAGCCGGTCGTTCGATTTGGCGAAGTCCACCGCGGCCTTGGCCGCCGCCACCGGATCCTCGGAGTAACCGAGGGCCGTCGGGCCCGAAAGCATGCCTTCGATGCCTTCGTAGGGAGTGTCCTTCAGGGCGAGCTTGGCAAGACGGTTCTTCGCAACCTTGTAGGACGCGCCGGCTTCGCGCATCTTCCCGCGCAGATCGGTGGATTCCGCCACCGTCAGGCCGAGGTTGCGGGTGATGACCACCACGCCGACCTCGTTGAAGACCGCATTGAGCTGGGCGACCGCGTCGGTTTTCTGCGAACGATCCATGCCTTACTCCTTCACTGTGGTCGCGATGGCCCGAAGGCCGCCGCGACCGGCTCAAACAGTCCCGGCGCGGATGCACCGGGACAAAGTCCAATGATGGGGAAGGAGGATGCGCCGGGGACGCACAGGGCCAGGCCGCTTGGGCAAGGCCGAAAAATCTCGTTTCCCCGTCTAGGCTGGAAATTAAGACCGGCATATTCCGGTCACCAACTGTCTCGGACGGATGATCGCGAACACCTGCAAAGGCTTTCGCGAACGGGCGCGCATCTAGCGCATGGCGGCGCAAAGTCAATCGGTATCCGCCGTCGCCGGCCGCGACCCGTCAGGCGATGAAGTCGCGCACTTCGGCGAGGAAATCGTCGAACCGGTCGTGATGCACCCAGTGGCCCGCGCGATCGTATTCGGTGACGCTGGCATTCGCGCCCCAGTGCTTCATCCGGCCGTCGGACTTCGGATTGGAAGCCCAGCTGTCGGCGCCATAGATCAGCCTCGTCGGGCAGGTGATCCGTTCCCAAAGCATCCGGGTCTGTTCCGGCGTGAAATCGTCCGGCGGCCAGGCGTGCAGGTGCGGATCGAACTTCCAGCTGAAGGTGCCGTCCTCGTTGCGGATGACCGCGTGCAGCGTCAGGTGGTGGGCTTGCGCGCGGCTGAGATAGCTGTTCGCCTCGTGCATGCGGTCGAGCGCGTCCTCGAAACTGTCGTACTTGCGGATCTGGCGGGCGCTTGCCTCGCGCTTCTTGTCGATCCAGTTGGTCCAGTGCTCGTGGAACGGCGTCTTCTGCATCTCGGTGAGACGATCGGGACTGGGGCCCAGCCCCTCGATCGCGACCAGCTTGCGGACATTGTCGGGGTAGAGGCCGGCATACCGGATCGCCACATTGCCGCCGAGCGAGTGGGCGACGATGGTCACCGGCGCCAGTTCCAGCTGGTGGATCAGCTGGCCGAGGTCGTAGACGTAATGCATCACCGGGTAATGCCCGGTCTCGTTCCAGTCGCTGTCCCCGTGGCCACGCAGGTCCGGGCAGATGACATGCCAGTCCTTGCGCAATTCCTCCGCCGTCCAGTCCCAGCTGCGCGAATGGTCGCGCCCGCCATGCAGCAGGATGAGCGGCGGCGCATCCGGATTGCCCCAGTCCACGTAGTGGAGGCGCGTGCGCATGGAGATGAGGACCTGCGAGGTGGGGCCGACGAGTTCGGTGCCGCTCATTTGCTTCCCTTCACGTAAGCGGAAAATGCGTTGCGGATCGCTACCGATGGGATAGGATCGAAGGCAACTATAAATTCGAGGAGAGGACAATAGCCATGCCCGTGATCGACGTCGCTCAGCCCGGTTTTGTGGAAGACGAGGAGATCGCGATCTTCTCAGACGCGGTCGGGAAATTCTACGAAAAGCACGCGCCCGAAAAGCGCGTCCTGAAATGGCGCGAGGACGGGCAGGTGGAACGCGAGTTCTGGACCGAGGCCGGTGCGGCGGGCCTGCTGGGCGCATCGGTGCCCGAGGAATATGGCGGGCATGGCGGCGATTTCCGGCACGAGATGGTGGTGATCGACCAGCAGGGCCGGCACAATGTGGACGGCTTCGCGGCCAGCCTGCACAACACGATCATCCTGCCCTACCTCGTGCGTCACGGGACCGAGGAGCAGAAGAAGAAATACCTGCCCAAGCTGGTTTCGGGCGAACTGGTCAGCGCGATCGCGATGACCGAACCGGGCGTGGGATCGGACCTGCAGAGCATAACCACGACCGCGCTGAAGGACGGCAACGGCTACCGCATCAACGGGGCCAAGACGTACATCTCCAACGGGCAGATCGCGGACTTCATCATCGTCGTCGCCAAGACCGACCCGGCCGAGCGGGCCAAGGGCATTTCGCTCATGCTGCTGGAGACGGAAGGGGCCGAGGGCTTCCAGCGGGGCAAGAAGCTCGACAAGATCGGGCTGGATGCACAGGACACCTCGGAACTCTTCTTCGACGACGTCTTCGTGCCGAGCGACGCGGTGCTGGGCGGCGAGGAAGGCAAGGGCTTCTACCAGCTGATGGGCGAACTGCCGCAGGAACGGCTGATCATCGCGATGGGCGCCATGACCACGATCGAGCGCGCGCTGGAGGAAACGGTCGCCTTCACCAAGGAGCGCAAGGCTTTCGGCAAGACGATCTGGGACTTCCAGAACACGCAGTTCGTCCTCGCCGACCTCAAGGCGCGCGGCACTGCGGCCAAGGTGTTCGTCAACGACTGCATCGCCAAGCACCTGGAAGGCAAGCTGGACGTTCCCACCGCCTGCATGGCCAAATACTGGCTGACCGAATTGCAGGGCGAAGTCGTCGACAAGTGCCTGCAGCTCCATGGCGGATCGGGCTACATCAACGATTACCCGATCGCGCGCATGTTCCGGGACAGCCGGGTCAGCCGCATTTTCGGCGGATCGAACGAGATCATGAAGATGGTGATCGCCCGCGCGATGTAGGCGGGGGTGCGCCCGCCTATTCGGGGATAGGTTCGCGGCCCACGACTTTCAGGCCGTACCCTTCGAGGCCGACGACGGTGCGTTCGCTGTCCGACAGAAGGATCATCTCGGTCACGCCGCGATCGACCAGGATCTGCGCTCCGATCCCGTAATCCCGCAATTCGCCGTCGGGATGGGGGCGGCGGCCGATTTCGGCCTGCAGCATTTCGGGGCGGTCCGGCATGATGAGGACGATGAGGCCCGACCCGCGTTCGCCGATGGCCGCCATGGACCGTTGCAACTGCCGCTTGCGCGGCCCCGACTGGCCCAGCACGTCATCGAAGATCGAGATGGCATGCATGCGCACCAGCGTCGGCTCGTCCGGCGAAGTCCGACCCTTCTGCAGCACGGCATGCGTCGCGCCGGACACCTTGCTGCGATAGGTCATCGCGCGCCATTCGCCGCCGTAATCGGACTGCAGCGTGCTCTCGCTCACCTGTTCGACCAGGTGATCGTTGCGCAGGCGATAGGCGATGAGGTCGCGGATGGTGCCGATCTTGAGTTCGTGCCGCCTTGCAAAGGCGATCAGATCGTCCAGCCGGCTCATCGTGCCGTCTTCGTTCATGATCTCGCAGATCACGCCCGAGGGATTGAGGCCCGCAAGGCGCGAGATGTCGACGGCCGCTTCGGTATGGCCCGCGCGCACCAGCACGCCGCCGTCGCGCGCCTGCAGCGGGAAGACGTGACCCGGCGTGACGATGTCGTCGGGGCCCTTCGACGCGTCGATCGCGACCGATATGGTGCGCGCCCGGTCGGCGGCGGAAATCCCGGTCGTGACGCCCTCTGCCGCCTCGATGGAAACGGTGAAGGCGGTCTGCATGGATTCGCGGTTGTTGCGGCTCATCGGCTCGAGGCCGAGACGCTCCACACGGGTCCGGTCGAGCGAGAGGCAGATCAGCCCCTTGCCGTGGGTGGCCATGAAATTGATCGCGGACGGCGTCGCCATCTGCGCGGGAATGACCAGGTCGCCCTCGTTCTCCCGGTCCTCGTCGTCGACCAGCACGAACATGCGGCCGTTGCGCGCCTCATCGATGATTTCCTCGATCGTCGCGAGCACCGGGCGATCCTCGTTGTCGCGCAGGAAGCCTTCCAGCTTGCCGAGCGTGTCGGCGGTCGGGTTCCAGTCGGCTTCGAAGCAGTCGCGCAGCGAATTGGCATGAAGACCCGCCGCGCGCGCTATGCCGGTTCGCGACATGGCGCCGCTTTCCACGAGTTCGAGGATCTGGCGGCGAATCTTGTCGGTTGCGGGCGTGGTCATGACCGCCGCGTAACACCGCAATGTTACCCATGCAATCAGGTATCACATTACAATGTGAAAATCAGGCGACGTTGAGAAGCTGGTCCATGTGCAAGTCGCCTTCGCCGTAGAGGTAGGTAGGATCGAACTCCCCGAATTCCTCCAGCGCGTTGCGATCGTGGCAGATCACGATGCCACGCCGGAATTCCACGATACCCTGGCGGCGCAAGTCGCCCAGCGCGCGGTTCATGTGGATGGGCGTGGTACCGCACATCTCGGCGAGGTCGGTTTGCGTCAGCGGCGTGCGGAAGCCGTCCTTTCGCGCAAGGCCCACCTGGTCCAGCCGGGTCCAGATTTCAGCGAACAGGTGCGCGGTCCGGCGGCTTGCCTTCAGCTGGCCGACCTTGAGGATCCATTGCCGGTGGATCGAAGCATCCAGCAGGGTCGAGAACCAGAAGAGCCGCGACAGATGCGGTTCGCTGCGTGCCAGTTCTTCCAGCCGGCTGTGCTTCACGCGTGCGATCTTGGCCGGGCCGATCGTGCACAGATCGTGGTCCAGTCGTTTGAGGGCGTAGGCGTGGAGGTCCATGAAATCGCCCGGCACCTGCATCCCGACGATGTAGCGCTTGTCGTTCTCGTAGATCGAGCGGACGGCAAAGCCTTCGATCAGCATGGTGCTGTAATCGACGACTTTGCCTCGGCGCAGGATTTCGTGGGAGGTCTTGTAGCTCTCGATCGTGTCGATGGACGTTTCGAGGATGTCCTTTTCACGCTCGGTCATGGCATGCCGCAAGCGCCCCGTGAGGAAGCGGCCCGTCAGTGGATACTTGTCCAGCTCTGCCTTCATACCGTCCCCAAGCATCCGGGCCATGGAATGTTCCACGCGGGCGGGACAAACTGCGGCGCGCGTTACGGAAATTCCGCAGCAGCCGGCCGAAAACGGAAAGGCCGCCCCGATCGGGACGGCCTTTCGCAACACATTCCGGCAATGGTCAGAATTCGGCGGACACCGAAAGGCTGTAGCTCTGACCGACCTGGTACGAGTTGATCTCGATCCGGTTGTCGCCGACTTCCTGGTATTCGAACTGGTCGCGTCCGGTGATGTTGCGCGCGGTGAATTTCAGTTCCAGCGGCACATTGAACAGCTCGATGCCCTGCCGTGCCACTAGGTCCAGGCGGAAGCCGGGGTCCTCGACGATGTCGGGCAGTCCGCCCGCACCACGGCTGGTCACGCGTTCGCTGGCATAGGACATGAGGACCGTGAGCTGCTGCAGCTTGTCCTCGTCCTCGATACCGAACTGGACGTTCGCCAGGTGGTCGGACTGGCCGGTCAGCGGCGCCCCGTCGAAGAAGAAGTTGGCGGCGGGCTGCGCCACGGCACCCACGCCCGGCGTGAAGGTGAACGTCTGATCGTCCGCGTTCACCTGCAGCTCGGAATTCGTGTAGGTGTAGTTCGCAAGGAAAAAGAGGTTCTTCGATTCCCAGAAGCCCCCCCAGTCCATCGTCGAATAATTGTAGAGGAACTCGACTTCCGCGCCGTAGAGCTGCGCCGCGGGGGCATTGGCGAACTGGGTGATCTGGGCATTGTCCGAGAAGCTCGAATAGGGCTCGATCGGGTTGTCGATATCCTTGTAGAAGCCTGCGAGCGATACCCGGTTGCTGCCGTCGAAATAATATTCGGCGCGCACTTCGGCATTGATCAGTTCGCCGTCCTGCAGGGCAGGGTTGCCGAGGAACTGCCGGGTACCGACGGGATCGATATAGGGCTGGAAGATCAGTTCGCGGAACTGCGGACGTGCAATGGTCTTTGACGCGCTCGCCCGGACCTGCAGGCCGTTGTCGAAATCGTAGGTGATCGTCGCGGCCGGCAGGAAGTAGTCGTTGTTTAGGCTCGTCACCGCGCCCAGATTGGCCTGGTTCTCGAAGATCTGCACCGGCGATGCGGTCTGCGAACCGTCCTCGTAGCGCACGCCGACATCCATGGTCAGGTTCAGCGTTGGATTGATGATAGCCTTGGCATACGCGCCGTGCGTCGTGAGCTCGGCGTCGAAGACCGGGAAGGTCTGCGTCGTTTCGAACAGGTTGATGTCGTAGAATTCGATCACCGCATCGCCCAAAAGCAGGTCGGGCCGGAGCAGCGCGACGCCTTGCGGGAAATTCGAATCGGAATCGAAGATGAATTCGCGACGCTCGGACCTGCGGTCGGTGTCGGTGTAGGCATATCCGACCGTCAGCGTGACCTCGTCGATCACCGGGTAGGACACGTCGATTCCGCCGTAATACACCTTCTCGGTGAGGTCGGAAAAGGCCACGCTGGCGAGATCGCCGCGGATACGGTTGAGCGGATTGACGAACAGGTCCCCGAACGGATCGTTCTCGTTGTTCGTGCGCACGTATTCGAACGTGTATTCGTACGGGCTTTCGCGGTCGGACTGGGCAAAGCCTGCGCGGATGTCGACGTCGAGCTGTCCGAATTCCAGTTCGGCGACCAGCTGGCTGTCGATCAGCTGGCGTTCGAACCAGGCGGTGAACTGCTGGACTTCGCTGTCGCCGTTCTGGAGGTCCTCCACGAAGGACAGCTGCGCCTGCTTGAGCACGTCCCTGATGAACAGGTTCGTCAGGCGGAACTGCTGGTCGCCAAGCTCCAGGCCGAAGCCGAGCAACGCATTGGCATTGATCTGGTTGTCGGTGGTGAACTCGCGCGCGTCCGTCCGGATGTTCAGATCGGCGCTGTCCGGCGTCTGCGCCGTGATGTCGCGATTGCGCAGCGAGTTGGACAGGTTGGCGGTGGCGATGATGCCCAGCCGGCCGTCAGAACCCACTTCAAAGCTGGTCCCGGCATTGATCCCGCCCGAAAGGTTGGGACGGGCGGTGTCGGTCTGCTGGATCAGCAGCAGGTTCGGGCTGATCAGATCCTTGGCGATCGACTGCCGCTGTTCCTGCGTCAGGTTGCTCAGCTGCTGGTCCTGATCGAAAAAGGCCTGGAGCGCAGGCGGGGCGTCGCGGCGGCCGGTGTCGAACCCGAACCAGTCGAAGTCCGATCCGTAATACAGCAGCGCGTTGTCGAAGGTCGTCTCGGTATCGCCGCTGATGCCGACGCCGATCTCGAGAAAGCTTTCGTCGGGCACGGCAACGGTGGTGAGGTTGATCAGGCCGCCGCCGAATTCGCCCGTGAAGTTCGCCGAATAGGTCTTCTGCACGAGGCTGGAGGCGACGATGCTGGTCGGGAAGATGTCCAGCGGGACGACGCGGCTGAGCGGTTCGGGCGAGGGGAGCGGGAGGCCGTTCAGGAGGGCGAGCGAGTAGCGATCGCCGAGGCCGCGCACGAAAACGCGGCCGTCGCCGTTGTCGGACAGGCCCGTAACGCGGCTGAGGGCGCCGGCGATATCGCCTTCACCGGTGCGCGCGATCTGCTCGGCGGAAAGGATGTTCACGACCTGGCTGGAACTGCGCGTGATGTCGCGTGGGCCGCGCCGGCCGGTGACGGTGATGATGGTGCCTTCGCCGCCGGGGATGGAGACTTCCGGCTGGTCCTCGAACGCGTCGTCCTGGCCGGTTTCGTCGATGCCGGTCACCTCTTCGGCGAGGTTGTCGTCGTCTTCCGGGTCGGGGGAGGTCGGATTCTGCGCGCCGGTCGCCGGTTGGCCGCCGGTCCCCTGGGCCATCGCGTAGCCGGGGAAGGTCAGGGCGCTGGACAGCAGGAACAGCCCGGCCAGTTTCTTGGCTGTGCTCATTTTGGAAGACCCCCTCATTCTGTAGGTCCTTGAAGGAAGGCCGGGCCGCGTGGCCCGGCAGGATTGCGGATCGAAGAGAAACGGGCGCCCGACACCGGGCAGGTGCGGGGCGCCCGTACTCATGGCTCGATCAGGGCGTCGGCAGCGAGGTGCAGGCGCCGGTGTTGGCGGTACCGAAATTGATCACCGCGGTGTTGCAGGTGAACTGCGAGAAACGGCCGTCCGAAGCGTTCTGCACGGCGCCGACGAAGCCGGCATCGACGAAGAAGCCGGTGGTGCCGCCGGTTTCCTCACCCGTGGGATCGGTATCCGTCAGGGCGGTCTCGTTCGCACCGTTGATGTAGCTCATCTGGAGCGTGTTGGTGAACGCCTTGTTGTTGTTCGAACCCGCGTCGAAGGCGGCTTCCGCTTCGGCGGCCGGATTGTCGGTACCGTTGCGGAAGTTGGTGGTGCAGTCGAGCACGACCGAATCGAAGGTGGGCGGGCCGTTTTCGTCCGGCTGCGAACCGGCGGCCGCAAGCGTGCCGTCTTCGTCGATCCGGATGCAGGGGGTGCCGGCGCTGTTGTCCACCACCACGGTGTTCAGCAGGCTGAAGTCCGCCTCGCCGCGAATACGCAGGACCTGGTCGCCGACACCGCTGTTGGCAATGAAGGTCGCGTTGGAGATCGTGACGTCGGAACGCGGCGTGTTGTCGCTGTTGGCGTTGCTGGAATCGAATTCCATGATCGTGTCGCCGACGCCCGGACGCTGCGCCGCGAGGACGAACTGCAGATTGCCCTGCACGCCGGTGTCGAAGTCCAGCGAATCGTCTTCCGCGCCGATCACGGCGAGGTTGGTGACGTTCACTTCGCCGCCGAAGAACTCCACGCCGTCATCCGAGCTGTTGACGCTCTGGATCGAGTCGAACGTGGTGCCGTTGCCGACGCCGCCCGTCGTCAGCGACTGCAGTTCGTCGCCATTGGTGAGGACGAAACCGGAATAACGGATCTGGATGAAGGCGTAGTCGCCCGAATCGTCCGCCGGGTTCGCGCCGCCATATTCCGGCGGGGTGGGCGTACCTTCGACCAGGCGGTTGCAGCCGACCGTGCCCGGGGTGGCGGCGGGCGCGCTGCAGTCGGTGATCGGAGCGCGGCCGTTGATGATCAGGCCGCCCCACTGGCCGGACGAATTGTCGTTGTTGAGGCCCAGCACGTTGTCGCGGCTGGTCAGGATGATCGGATCGGTCGCGGTACCCACGGCATTGATCTGGTTGCCGCGGTTGACGTTGAGGAAGGCCGAACCCTGGCCGTAGATAATGACGCCCGGCTCGATCGTCAGGACGACGCCGGTCCCGGTGCTGGCCGCGCCCTGGTCGGTGCCGACATCGACCTGGCCGTCCAGCTGGTAGACGAGGCCGTCGATCTGGCGGAGCGTCGAGCTGACCGCGAACCGGCTGGGGAGCGTGCAGACGCGGTATACGCCGGTCGGGCCGGAAATGGTGCCGCCGTCCGTCAGGCCCTGCGGATCGGAGATCGTCGGGCAGCCTGCGGCCGGGGTCACGCCAGCCGTCGGAGTCGGCGTGGGCGTAGGCGTCGGGGCCGGTGCGGGCGGGTTGTTGATGGTGATGTTGCCGCCGGTACCCGGCGAGACGATTTCGTCGGCACCGCAACCGGCAAGCGCCAGCATGCTGCAGCCAAGAACGAGCGAGCGTGTCATTTTCTTCACGGGTGCGGTCCCCTCAAAAACCAAAAAGCAAGAATGCGAGTCTGGTGTCGCGGGGGTTTCGCTAGAGCGTGTGGGTGACGCTTTCGGGGCTGTCCGGTGACGCTTTCGCGACAATGTTACGGTTGCGTGTCGCGGAGCGCGCGTATCTCCCGATCCTCGTCCTTCGGGGTGGTCCGAAGCCGAACAAACCACTGAAAATCAAGCTGAAAAAAAAAGAGGTTTCAAAGATGTGACAAACAGTCACGAAAGTGTCATATTGTTGTACGGAGAAGGAGATACGAGATGAGGACATTGCTGATCGGGGCTGCGGTCCTGTTGACCATTCCGGGCGGTCCGGCCCTCGCGCAGACTCAGGAAGCGCAGGCGCAGGACGTGGCTTACGAGGAACTACAGCGCGGCCAGAACGATGCCGCGATCCGGAAGATCGACCAGGACGAAGCTCTGCGCGAAGCTGACGCGGCATCGCTGATCAATCTGGGCGTCGCCCTCGCGCGCGAGGGGCGTGCCGAAGAGGCGCGCAGGATGTTCGAAGCCGCCGCACGCTCGGAAGACCGGCGTCCGCTGGAAACGGCGGACGGCCGCTGGGTCGATTCCCGCAAGCTCGCGCGTGATGCCATTCGCAGGCTGGCCAGCGACGGCTTCCGCACCGGGCGCTGATAACGGACGTTGGTAACAGGCCGGGCCGGACCGCGGTTCGGTACCGGACACTTCCTTATCCACCGCGGCTTCGGCCTTTATGTCACCGGCGTGTCATGTAAGATGCGCAGGGGGCTGCGATGGAGGGAACGATGATTCTCAATGCAGTGGCCCGGCTCGGAATGGTATCCGGCTTGGCCCTTGCGCCCGTCCCGGCTTGGGCGGACGTGATCGAAGTGAGCGAGGATGGAGCGCGCTGGATTGCCGGCGGGCCCCAGGTCCTGCCCGTCGAAAATCTCTCCCAGACCGAAGTCATTCCGGCCGAACCGCCGGTCGAACTCGACGCGGATTTCTTCGTCCCGCCCGAAGCGATCGCCAGCGCGGCCCGGCAGGCGGGCTACGTGCCGGCCGAATACATCGCGAAGGTGCAGGAACTCGCCGTCCGGTTCGATATCAGTCCCGCCCTGATCGAAGCACTCGTCTGGCAGGAAAGCCGCTGGCGGCACCGGTCCGTCAGCCATGCCGGCGCGCGCGGCCTTGCCCAGCTGATGCCCGGCACCGCGCGGGAAATGGGCGTGAATGCCGACGATCCGTTCCAGAATCTCGAAGGCGGGGCGCGATATCTGCGCGAGCAGCTCGACCGCTTCGAAGGCGATCTCGAAAGGGCGCTGGCCGCCTACAATGCGGGGCCGGGCCGAGTAATCCGCGCCGGCGGCGTCCCGCGCATCCGCGAAACACAGAATTACGTGGCGGCCATCATGGGCCGCCTGGCAAGCCACTCCCGGAGTACCGACTGACATGCGTTTAATTGCCCGTTCCGCCGCCGCCCTGCTGGCGGCCCTTTCCGCCGGCCTGCCCACGGCGGCACTCGCGCAGGCTGCCGATCCGGCCGGTTCCGGCCCGGTCGTCGCCGCGCTCGGCTGGCTGCAGGGCACGCTGCTCGGCAATGTCGCCACGGCGGTCGCCGTGATGGCCGTGGCCGCGGTGGGGTTCATGATGCTGACCGGCCGGTTGAACTGGCGCTTCGGCGCGACCGTCATCATCGGGGTCTTCATCCTGTTCGGCGCGAGCTCGATCGTCGCCGGCATCCAGGGCGCGGCCGGCGGCTGACGGGCCATGACCGCACTCGTCCGCCATCCCGTCCACCGTTCGCTGACCCGGCCGCAGATGTTCGCGGGCGTCACCTATAACTATTTCATTATCAATGGTATGGTGACGACGGAGCTGTTCCTGGTGACGGGGAGCTGGCTGGCGTTGCTGGGCGCCGTGATCATGCACGGGGTCGGATATTTCGCCTGCCTTCGCGAGCCGCGGGTGTTCGACCTGTGGCTCACCAAGGTCAGCAAGTGCCCGCGGGTGAAGAACTACAAGCACTGGGGCTGCAACAGCTACGCCGCCTGAGTGCGGATGGCGTGATGCCTCCGGAAGGATCGTGGATCGATGAACAAGTGGTTGGGAGCAGCGGCCTGGAGCGCGAAGGAAGCCCGCGCCGGCGACCGCCTGCCCTATAGCCGGCTGGTCGACGACAGCACCGTATTGCTGCGCGACGGATCGCTGATGACGGCGCTCCAGGTGCCGGGGCTGCTGTTCGAGACCGAGGATACCGACGCGCTGAACGGTCATGCCGCGACGCGGGAGGTCATGCTGCGCTCCACGCTCGATGCGCGCTTCGTCATGTACCACCACGTCGTCCGGCGGCGGGTGGAAGTGGAGCTCGACGCGCAGTTCGACGATCCGCTGTCCGCGCATATCGACGCGCGATGGAAGGACCGGCTCGGCAAGGGCGCGCTGTTCATCAACGACCAGTTCGTGACGCTCATCCGGCGTCCGGCGCGCGGCAAGGCCGGGTGGCCGGAGAAAGTCTCCCGCATGCTCGGTCGCAAGAAGACCGACGAATTCGATTACGATCCCAAGGACCTGCGGTCGCTGAAAGCGGCGGCGACCGGATTGCTGGCCTCGCTGTCCAGCTACGGCGCGTCCCAGCTGGGCGATTACGAAGCGAGCGAAGGCCGCACCAACAACGAACTGCTGGAACTGCTGAGCGCGCTCTACAATGGCGAGATGCGGCCGGTGCGCCGGCCCGGCGACGAGGTCGATATCGGGCACATGCTGCCCTATCGCCGGGTGTCCTTCGGCCTCGACGCGATGGAACAGCGCGGGGCGGGCGATCCGGACTTCGCCGCGATCCTGAGCCTCAAGGACTATCCCGACGCGACCAGCCCGGGCCTGATGGATGGCCTGCTGCGGCTGCCGTTCGAAATGATCGTGACCGAAAGCTACGCCCCGACGGAACGGACGACGGCGCGCGAGCGGATGGACCTCGCGATCCGGCGCCTGCGCAGCGCGGACGAGGAAGCGCAGGCGGAGCGCAACGACATGCTCGCCGCGCGCGACGAGCTCGGCAATGGCGCGGTCGGCTTCGGGGACCATCACCTCACCGTGCAGGTGCGAGAGAGCACCCTGCCGCGGCTGGACGATGCCGCAGCGGCCTGTGCCGCGGCGCTGGCGGATACCGGCGCGATCGCGGTGCGCGAGGATACCAATCTGGAACCTGCCTTCTGGGCGCAGTTCCCCGGGAACGAGCCGTTCATCGTGCGCCGCGCCATGATCAGTTCGGCCAACATGGCGAGCTTCGGCAGCTTCCACGGCTTCGCGCTGGGGCAGGCGTCTGGCAATAACTGGGGCGACGCGGTCACGCTGCTGGAAACGACCAGCGCCACACCCTTCTTTTTCAACTTCCACCACGGCGATCTGGGCAATTTCTCGGTCATCGGGCCGAGCGGTTCGGGCAAGACGGTGGTGATGAACTTCCTCGCCGCGCAGGCGCAGAAGTTCAGCCCGCGGACCATCCTGTTCGACAAGGATCGCGGGGCGGAACTGTTCGTGCGCGGGATCGGCGGGCGGTACGATGCCATCCGGTCGGGCGAACCGGCCGGCTTCAACCCGCTCGCCCTGCCGGACACGCCGTCCAACAAGGCCTTCCTGCGCGACTGGCTGGGCGTCATGCTGAAGGCGGAAGGTCCGGAGGAAAGCGCGACCATCGCGAGCGCGGTCGATGCGGCCTATGCCAACGATGCCTCGCTGCGCCGGCTGCGGCATTTCAAGGAATTGCTGTCCGGAACGCGGCGACCGCAGCCGGGGGACCTGGCGGACCGCCTGTCCGCCTGGATCGGGGAGGGCGAGAACGCCTGGCTGTTCGACAACGAGCGGGACGAGCTCGACATGCAGCGGCGCGTGTTGGGGTTCGACATGACCGCGCTGCTCGAGAACCCGAAGCTGCGCACGCCGACCATGATGTACCTGTTCCACCGCATCGAGGAGCGGCTGGACGGCGAACCCACAATGATCCTCATCGACGAGGGCTGGAAGGCGCTCGACGACGAGGTGTTCGCCGCGCGTATCCGCGACTGGCTGAAAACGCTGCGCAAGCGCAACGCGCTGGTCGGCTTCGCCACGCAGAGCGCGCGCGATGCGCTGGAAAGCCGCATCTCGACCGCGCTGGTCGAACAGACCGCCACCATGGTCTTCATGCCGAACAGCCGGGCCCGTCCCGAAGACTATTGCGAAGGCTTCGGCCTGACCGAACACGAGCTGGCCCTGATCCGCAGCCTGCCGGCGCACAGCCGCTGCTTCCTGGTGCGCCAGCCCGATGCGAGCGTGGTGGTTCGGCTCGATCTCGGCAACGCGCCCGAGGTCCTGACCATCCTGTCGGGCCGCGAAGCCGCGGTCCGGCGGCTCGACCTGCTGCGCGAGGCCGTGGGTGACGAACCGGCCGAATGGTATCCGGCGCTCACGGGTCACGAATGGCCCGGCATCGGCCCCGTCGAAGCCATGGACGCCTATCCCATGCACGAGGCGGCCGAGTGACCGTCGCCGCGCAAACGGCCGGCACCTGCGACCAGGTGATGAACGAAGCGATCGGCGGCGTGGCCGCGGCGCTGCGTGCGGTCGATTGCGTGGCGAACGAAGCGACCGGCGTCGCCTTCGGCCGGCTGTTCGCACCGGGCGGCGTGCTGGTCCCGGTGCTGACGGTTTTGCTGACGCTCTATGTCGCGTTCTTCGCGTTCCAGCTGATCACGGGCCGGTCCAGCATCGGCGTCAAGGCGTTGACGCCGCGATTCCTGACGATCGGCCTGGTCATGACCTTCGCGACCAGCTGGGTCGCCTACCAAAGCGTCGTCTTGAACCTGTTCGTCCTCGGGCCGGACTGGCTGGCATCCGCGCTGATGGGCACGCAGGAATCCGCGACCGAGGCTTTCGCGGACAAGATCGACATCGTGTTCGCCGCGGTCGAGGCGGTGTCCAATCCCGGGCAGATTCCCGGCGTCCCGGGGCAGGAAGCGGCCCCGCCGGCACAGGACATCGACACGTTCTCGCCCAAGGGTCTCCTTTGGATGGGCGCGGTCGCACTGCTTCTGGGCACGGTGGGCCTGCTGGTCACCGCGCGGATCGGCCTTGCCATCCTCGTCGGCCTCGGGCCGGTCTTCGTCGTGCTCGGCCTGTTCCAGGGCACGCGCGGCCTGTTCACCGGATGGCTGAAAGGCGTGGTCCTGCTCGGCATCACGCCGCTGTTCGCCGTACTGGGCGGCAGCCTGATGCTGGAAATGACGGTCCCGATCCTGAACGGGCTGGCCTCCACGCCCGGGGACATACCGGCGCGGCCCGCCATGGCGTTCTTCATGATCGGCATGGTCCATGTCGCGCTGATGATCATGGTCGTGAAGGTGGCATCGACGATGGTCGCCGGATGGAGCGTGTTCGGCCTCGTGCCCGAAAAGGGCGAGAGCAGCGGGCGGTCCATGGCATCGTCGCCGCCACCCGCAACCGTCGTCAATACGACGGCGCCTTCTGGCAATGCGGGCGTCATGTCCACGGCGCAGGCCGCGGCGGCGGGCTCCTATGCGCCGTCGCGCCGGATCGAGATGTCCGGCATCACGCCTTCGCCCGCGGCCAACGACGCGGCAGGCACGAGTTCCGCGGCCGGCGGCATGCGGACGACCAATGTCTATGCCACCTCGTCCGGCAACACCCGGCCCCAGCCCCTCACCGGAACGCAATCGCGCACTCACGGGATCGGCAACCGCTTCCGGTCCCCCGAAAAGCGCACCACGGAGAAGTTGAAATGATACGCGCCGCGCTTCCCGCGCTCGCCCTGATGTTTGTTGCCGCGCCCGCGCTGGCCGACGATCCGCGGCTGGTGGAACGCTTCTACGATCCGGCCGAAGTCGTCCGGATCGAAGGGCGTACCAAGGTCCAGGCCACGATCCGCTTCGGCAAGGACGAATCGATCGAGAACGTCGCCATCGGCGACAGCGAAGCCTGGCAGGTCACGCCCAACAAGCGTGCGAACCTGCTGTTCGTCAAACCGCTGACCAACACCTCGCGCACGAACCTGACGGTCATCACCAGCAAGCGCGTCTACCTGTTCGACCTGGTCGCCAACGCCAATGCGCGGCCCATGTACCTGCTGAGCTTCACCTATCCCGAGGAACCGGAGCTGGAGGACGACGGGGAAGAACAGTTCGCCGACATGGGCCCCGAGGAACGGCTGAGCCCGGTCGAGGTCGCGGCCGCCACCGACCCGCTGGCCGTGATCGATCCGACGCAGATCAATTTCGAATGGGCGCGCGAGGGCGACACCGCGCTGATGCCGAGCGAAATCTACGACGACGGCAACGCGACCTACCTCGTCTGGCCGGCGGGCGAGGCGATCCCCGCCATACTGGTGAAGAACGCCAAGGAAGACGAAGGCCCCGTCAACTACACGACGCGGGGCGAGGCAATCGTCGTGGAAGGCGTGCCGGCCGAAATCATCCTGCGGTCCGGAAGCGACGAAGCGATCCTGACCAACGAAGGTCCCGTCCGTACGGCGTTCTCGTCGCAGCGATGACGGCGATAGTATCATCAAGGGCGGCCGTCGTGGCCCGCCAGGGGAGTTAGATCATGCGTCTTGCGATGCGTATGCCCGAGAAGAAGTCCGGCTCTGCCGCCGGAGACGTCGATCCGCGCGAGAACCAGTCGGCGGAAATCATCGACCTCGCCAGCCGCAATTCCTACCCAGCCGTGGCGCGCAAGGGCGGGTCCGATGGCCTCACCATGGCGGTGGGGATCGGCGTGGTCGCCCTGCTGGGCGCGGCGGCGTTCTGGGGCATGTCCACGACCCGGACCGCGGGCGACGAGGCGCAGGCGGTCGGCGGCGAAGGTGTCGCCGGCGAAGTCGCGGCGCAGCAGGTCCCGGCCGTTCCCGTGTCGCAGGTCCCGATCCAGCAGCCGGTCGACGGCTCGATCCAGCCGGTCGGCAATGTCGGCGTGGGTCAGGCGGATCCGGTCCCGTCGCCCATCTATGCCACGTCTCCGACGCCGCGCGCGGGTCCGGTCGGCAATCCCAACGCATCGCCTACGCTCGTGTTCGACGCAGGCGGCGCGCCGATCGGGAGCGTCGCCATTCCCGCCGCGGCCGTGGCCGCCGCGGGCAGTGCCGAGGCGCAGCAGTCGGGCGCCGGCGGCGCGGCGGGCGATTTCGCCAGCCGTATCGGCGGCGTGGGCGGCGGCCCGGCGCAAGCGACCGCGATGGTCAATCCCGGCACCACGGTGACGCAAGGCACCCTGATCCCCGCGATCCTCGAGACGGCGATCGATACCAACGTCCCCGGCTTCACCCGTGCTGTCGTCAGCCAAGACGTGCGCAGCTTCGACGGCAAGCGTGTGCTGATCCCGCGCTCCAGCCGGCTGATCGGCCAGTACCAGTCCGGCCTGCAGAACGGTCAGAAGCGCGCTTACGTCATCTGGACCCGGCTCATCCGTCCCGACGGGGCATCGGTGAACCTGCAATCGCCCGCAGTCGCTTTCGACGGGACGACCGGCCTTCGGGGGAAGGTGAATTCGAACTTCTTCCAGCGGTTCGGATCGGCCCTCCTGCTCTCGGTAGTCGAGGGCGCGGCAGCCGTTGCGTCCGGCGGTGCTTCGCTGGTGATCGGCGGCGGATCGAGCGCTGCATCCGCAGCCCTGCAGCAGGACGGCCAGATCGGGCCGACCATCCGCGTGCGCCAGGGCGAGCCGATCCGCGTGTTCACCGCCCGCGATCTCGATTTCTCCGGCGTCTGACCTGCCGGACGAACCGCCCGTGACCGCAGACATCCACCCCTTCCAGCCCGGAGAGGACCGCGGTACCAGCGCCGTTCCCGGCAACGAAGGTGGCGCAATGTCGCAGGAACGCAGCGTCTATCTCGACGCCTATCTCGCGCCCTTTCGCGAGTGGCTGGACCGGGACACCGTCACGGAAATCCTCGTCAACCGGCCGGGCGAGGTATGGGTGGAAGACGCCGCTCTCGGCGGAATGCAGAAGATCGCGACGCCGGGGATCGACGACAAGCTGGTCCAGCGCTTGGCCGAGCAGGTCGCCCGGGTCAGCCACCAGGGCATCAACCGCGAACATCCGCTGCTGGGCGCGACGCTGCCGGACGGCGCGCGCGTGCAGTTCTGCGGACCGCCGGCCAGCCGCAAGCACTGGGTCATGGCGATCAGGCGGCACCGGCGGCTCGACCTGCCGCTCGACGCGTACGACACCGGCCCGCTGACGGGGGCCGAGCCGCCGGCGATGCCCGACCCGCAAGCGCAGCCGATCGCGTTCCTGCGCGAGGCGATCCGGCAGAAAAAGACGATTCTGATTTCCGGCGGCACGTCGACCGGGAAGACGACCTTTCTCAACGCCATGCTGGGCGAGATCCCGGCGCACGAGCGGGTCGTGCTCGTCGAGGACACGCCCGAACTGCGCCTGCCCGGAGAGAACGGTGTGGGGCTGGTGGCCGTGAAGGGCGAGCTCGGCGAAGCGAAGGTGACGGCCAACGAACTTCTCCAGGCGGCGCTTCGCTTGAGGCCGGACCGCGTCGTACTGGGCGAGCTGCGCGGCGCGGAAAGCGTCAGCTTCCTGCGCGCGATCAATACGGGGCATCCCGGAAGCTTTTCCACGATCCACGCCAATTCGCTGAGCGGCGCGCTGGAACAGCTTTCGCTGATGGTCATGCAGACCGGCATCGGCCTCACGCGTCCGGACACCATCGCCTACGCCTCCAGCGTGATCGACGTGCTGGTGCAGCTGGGGCGCGACGAGCAGGGACGCCGGGGCATCACGCAGATCGCCGAAAGCGCTTCCCTGGTCTGAGAGATTTGTCCCAAAGGAAAGTGGGTTAACACCCTTGCGCGGAACGCGACTGCCATGGAATCGTAGCTAATGCGCGGCAGGGGGAGAATCCGCGTCACTCTATCCCTTGTCGCGCACCTTCAACCGACTGCAGGCCCGATGAGCACAGCCCGGACGATCGCCAACGACATTATCCCAACCGTCGTCGACGATGGGCATGAACGCTACTTCAACCGTGAGCTGAGCTGGCTCGCCTTCAACGAACGGGTCCTCGCGGAGGCCTGCAACCCCGATTATCCCTTGCTCGAACGCCTGCGGTTCCTGTCGATTTCCGGCAGCAACCTGGACGAGTTCATGCAGATCCGCGTCGCGGGCCTCATCGGGCAGGTACAGCGCGGGATCGAACGCACGTCCATAGAAGGGCGGACCCCGTCGCAGCAACTGACCTGCATCCGCAAGGCTCTGGCGACGATCACGGAGGACCAGCAGGCGATCTGGCGCGACCTGCGATCGCTGCTGGCCGATGCGGGCATCCATATCGCCGACGAGCGCAGGATCGACCGCGAGGCGCACGAATGGCTGCGCCAGTTCTTCCTCGACGAAATCCTGCCGATCATCACGCCCCAGGCGCTCGATCCGGCCCATCCGTTCCCGTTCGTCGCGAACGAAGGGCTTGGGGTCCTGTTCACGGTGAAGCGCAAGAAGGAGCAGTTGGTCGAGATGATCCTCATCCCGTCCGCGCTGCCGCGCTTCATCCGGGTGCCGGGCGGCGAGGACGGGACGGGCGATGCGACCTATATCAGCATCGAAAGCCTCATCGGCCGGTTTGCGGAGCACCTCTTTCCCGGCTTCGACATCAAGGGCGATGGCGTGTTCCGCGTGCTGCGCGACAGCGACATCGAGATCGAGGAAGAGGCCGAAGATCTCGTCCGCACCTTCCGCAGCGCGATCCAGCGGCGCCGGCGTGGACAGGTCATCCAGCTGGAACTGGACGCCGATTTCGATCCCACGGCGGAACAGATGCTGCGCGAGCAGCTGGCCCCCTCCGGCGTCAGCGTCGTCAAGACCGATGGCATGCTGGGTATAGAGGGCCTCTCCGCAATCATCGAGGAAGACCGGCCGGACCTCAAGTTCGACAGCTACACCCCCCGCTATCCCGAACGCATCCTGGAGCATGACGGGGACGCCTTCGCCGCGATCCGCGAGAAGGACATCGTCATCCACCACCCGTACGAAAGCTTCGACGTGGTGGTCGACTTCATCCGCCAAGCGGCGCACGATCGTAACGTGGTCGCCATCAAGCAGGCGCTGTACCGCGCCGGGACCCAGTCCGCGGTGATCGAGGCGCTCGTGGAAGCGGCCGAGAACGGCAAGTCGGTCACGGCCGTGGTGGAACTGAAGGCCCGCTTTGACGAAGAGCAGAACCTCTACTGGGCCAACAAGCTCGAACGGGCCGGCGTGCAGGTGATCTACGGCTTCGTCGACTGGAAGACCCACGCCAAGTGCGCGATGGTCGTGCGCCGCGAAGACGAGGGCTTCCGCACCTATTGCCACTTCGGCACGGGCAATTATCACCCGGTCACGGCCAAGGTGTACACCGATCTCAGCTTCTTCACCGCCAGCCCGAAACTGGGGCGCGATGCGGCCAAGCTGTTCAATTTCGTGACCGGCTATGTCGAGCCGCGCGAGACCGAAATGCTTGGCATTTCCCCGATAGACCTGCGCGAAAAGCTTTATACCGCAATCGACCGGGAGATCGAGAACGTGCGCCGCGGGAAGCCGGCGGCGATCTGGGCAAAGATGAACCAGCTGACCGACAGCGGCATGATAGAGCGGCTGTATGCGGCGAGCGATGCGGGTGTCGAAATCCAGCTGATCGTGCGCGGCATCTGCTGCATCAAGCCCGGGGTGGAGGGGCTGTCCGACCACATCAACGTGCGCTCCATCATCGGGCGGTTCCTTGAGCACAGCCGCATCTACGCCTTTGCCAATGGCGAACCAATGCCGTCGCCCAGGGCCAGCGTGTACATCTCCTCCGCCGACCTCATGAGCCGCAATCTCGATCGCCGGGTCGAGGCGCTCGTCCCGATCACGAACCGGACCGTTCACGATCAGGTGCTGCAGCAGGTGCTGCTCGCCAATCTGCTGGACACGGAGCGCAGCTGGGAACTCCAGCCGGATGGCAGCTATCGCAGACTGGAAGGTGACGGGAAGCCGTTCAACTGCCATCGCTATTTCATGACCAATCCCTCCCTCTCCGGACGCGGCGGTGCGCTGGAAGTCGGCGGTGTACCCAAGCTGGCGCTGCGCAAGGGGGCCACCTGAGCGCCCCCGCGACCATGCAGGCGGCAGAAGATGCACCGCCGGAACCGATTGCGGCGTTCCTCGGCACGCCAGCGACGCATGCGGTCGTCGACATC
Organism: Qipengyuania sp. JC766; assembly: GCF_040717445.1. NCBI lineage: Bacteria > Pseudomonadati > Pseudomonadota > Alphaproteobacteria > Sphingomonadales > Erythrobacteraceae > Qipengyuania > Qipengyuania sp. JC766. The sequence continues at coordinate 2,625,587 of NZ_JBFEFL010000001.1, forward strand.
GGATCGAACACCGTGCGCCTCGTCCTCTATGGCGGATCGCCCCGCGCACCGATGGTGCTTCTCAACGAGAAAGTTACTGCGCGGCTGGGCCGCGAACTCGGCGAAACCGGCCGGCTGGCGGACGAAGCGGTCGATCTCGCCATGCGCGGCCTTCGCCGTTTCGCGCTGCTGATCGATGCGCATGGCGTCGAAGACGTGCAGACCGTCGCCACCGCGGCGGTGCGCGATGCGGAGAACGGACCGCAATTCCTGGCGCAGGTCCGCGAGATCGGCCTTTCGCCGCGCCTTCTCACCGGCGTGGAGGAAGCGCTGACGGGGGCCGAAGGCATCATCGGCGCATTTCCCGGTGCCTGCGGCATCGTCGCGGACCTTGGCGGGGGGAGCCTGGAGCTCGCGCGCGTCGCCAAGGGCGTGGCGCAGGAAGCGGTCAGTTTTCCGCTCGGAACCCTGCGCCTGCCCGAATATCGCGGCGAAACCGACAAGGCGACGCGCAAAGCCTTGATGAAGGCGATCGAAGGCGCGCCGGCCATGCCCAAGCGCGGTTGCCTCTACCTCGTCGGCGGCACGTTGCGTGCGCTGGCGACGTTCGAAATCGGCGAAACCGACTATCCGGTGACCGACCCTCACGGATTTTCTCTATCGGCAAAGGACGCGCTGGCCATTGCGGAAGGCGTCGCCGCCATGACGCCCGAGGACCTGCAGGCGCGGCCGCGGGTCAGCGGAAGCCGGGCGTCGACCTTGCCCGACGCGGCCATCCTGCTGTCGGCACTGATCCGCAAGCTGGAGCCCGAACGGATCGTGTTCTCGTCATGGGGGATACGCGAAGGCCTTTTGCAATCGGCCCTGACGCAGGACCTGCGCGCGCAGGATCCCCTGCTGGCAGGGATCGAGGCCTTCGGTGCAACGCGCGGCTGCTCGCCCGAACTGGCGCGGCGGATCAATGCGTGGTCGCGGCCCGCACTGAAAGCGACGAGCGACGCGGACAAGCGGACTCGCCTGGCGGCGACGATACTCTCGCTCGCCTCGATGCAGATCGAACCGAACCTGCGCGTCGCCATCGCCACGGGCTGGGCGCTGGAAAAACGCTGGATCGGCCTGTCGGCAAAGGATCGGGCGAAGATCGCGACGGCCATCATGGCGAACGGGAACAAGGACTACGCGGGCGGTCGGTGGGCGACCATGCTCGACACGGAGGAACTGGAAGAAGCGGCGGTCTGGGGTCTGCTGGTCAGGCTGGCGCGGCGCTTGGGCGGCCGGACGAGCGCCGTGTTCGATTCCAGCCGGCTGCGCATCGCGGACGGCAAACTGATCCTCGAGATCGAAAGCGAACACGCGGCCATCTTCGGCATTCCCAGCGAAAAGGACATGGCACTGCTGGGCGAAAAACTGGCGCTGGAACCCGAGGTGCGGACGCTGGACGCCTTGCCGTCGGACTAGCGGGCGGTGGAGAAGGGCGAGAAGTCCGTCTGCGTGTCGAAGATGTCGACGCCCTCCCGCTTCTTCAGCGTGCCGACGACCCAGTACGTCACCGGAGTCAGCAGCGCTTCCCACGCGACCTTCAGTGCCCAGTTGGTGACCATCACGGTCACGACGGCTTCCGTGCTCCAGATCCCGAGAAACGCAACCGGATAGAAGATCAGGCTGTCCACGCCCTGGCCTACCAGCGTCGATCCAATGGTGCGCGTCCATAACGCCTTCCCGCGCGTCCAGACCTTCATCTTTGCCATGACGTAGGAATTGACGAATTCGCCGGCCCAGAACGCGGTGATGGAAGCAAGGACGATCCGCCACGTGCTGCCGAACACGGAGACATAGGTCTGCTGGCAGACGGTCCCCGCTGCCGCATTGGCCTCGCCCGTCATGGTGAGCGTTTCGCTGGCGGAACAGGTCCAGCCCTCGAACGGCGGCAGTCCTACGACCACGAAACTCATGATGGCGAGGAAGATCATCGCGGCGAACCCGGTCCAGATGACGCGGCGTGCGCGCGCGAAGCCGTAGATCTCCGTCAGCACGTCACCGATCACGTAACCGAGCGGGAAGAAAAGGATGCCCGCACCATAGATGAAGACGCCGTCGGGCGCCGGCCACCAGCCGTCGGGCCAGAAAGGTACTTCCACGAAGGTCAGCTTCGCGGCCCCGATGATGTTGGACAGCAGCAGGATCGCAACGAAGGCCGCCATGACGAAATCGTAGTAGCGGAAGCTGATCGGGGTGCTTCCCCCGGTTTCCAGACGTTGCGGCGGCCTATCCATGAAAGCGTCTGCTATCGCGATTTCCACGCCACGCAAAGCACGCTATGGCGCTGCCGGTGCGCGCCCGTAGCTCATCTGGATAGAGCGCGAGACTTCTAATCTTGAGGCAGCAGGTTCGAGTCCTGCCGGGCGCGCCACCTATGCTTCCGGGACCCTGTCGTCGCTGGGCGCCAATTCCGTCGTGTCGAGGTCCTTCGAGGAGCGGTCGCCGCGGGCTACCGTTGCGGTGACGGTCAGGTTGGCACTGGCGCTGGCGACCGTGCGGGTCATGTCCAGCAGCCTGTCGAACGGCAGTACGAACCCGATTACGAGCGCGGTCTGGGCGGTCGATACCCCTACGGAAGCCAGCACCGCCGCGAGCATGAAGAGGGAGGCCGACGGGATCGGAGCCGTCCCGAATGCGGCCAGCGCGGCGGTCAGGAACACGATCCCGAGCATGGGCAGATCGGGTGTTACGCCCAGCGCCTGCAGGCTGAAGACGCTGAGCAGGCCGACATACATGGCGGTTCCGTCCTTCCCGATGCTCGCGCCGATCGGCAGGACGGTGGAGGCGACGCCGCGGTCGATCCGCATCTTGTCGATCGCGACGCGCAAGGCGACGGGGAGGGTCGCGGCCGAGGACGCCGTCGCGAAGGCCACCGCCAGCGCGTCGAGAGCGGCGCGGTAGAACCGGCCGATTTGACGCCGGGCGACGAGCGCGATCATGGGCATGTGGACCAGCACGATCTGCGCGAGCACGCCGATGACGACGCATAGGGCGAGCAGGCCGATATTCGCGAACACGGCGACGCCGTTCTGCGCGACTGCGACCGCAATAAGGGCAAAGACGCCGTAGGGCGTGAATTCCATGACGAGCGCCACCAGGCGGAACAGGACGCGCGCGGTCGATTGCAGCAGACTGGCGACCGGGCGCCCTTCTTCGCCGGCGAGGACGACGCTGACCCCGAAGGCGATCGAGAAGAATATGATCGCGAGCATGTCACCCGCGACCAGCGCTTCCACGATGTTGACCGGCACGATGCCCATCAACTGGTCGTAGACCGGGACCGGCTCGCCAAGCGCGTAGGCTTCGCCGGATCCGATCGCGGCGCCGACACCCGGGCGGACGAGCAGGCCCGCCGCCATGCCGATGGAGACCGCGCAGGCGGTCGTGAAGGCGAACAGGGCGACCGTCCGGCCACCGACCGCGCCCAGCCTTCGCGGATCGGCCAGCGCGGTCACGCCCGAGGCGATGCTGATGAAGACGATGGGCACCACTAGCATCCGGATCAGCCGGACGAACAGGTCACCCACGAACGCGATGTAGGGGGGCGCCGCCGGAGCGAGCACGCCGAGCAGTATTCCGCTGACCAGTCCGACCAGCACCCGCTGCCACAGGGGGATCGCCTGCCAGCGCCGAAGCCAAGCCATCTGCAGTCTCCCTCCTAGACGCTCCCGCCCCAGAAATCCGTCCGGGGCGGCACCAGCATCCCGTGATCGTTGGCGATGCCGCCGGGCCGGTCTTCGGCCAGCCAGAACGGTCCGTCCAGATCGACGAAGGCGCTGTCCGCAGCGATGGCGAGGGCAGGGGCGATAGACAGCGACGAACTGATCATGCAGCCGGTCATCAGACCCAGTCCGCGAGCCTGCGCGGCGTCCCGAAGTTCAAGCGCGGCGGTCAGTCCGCCGGTCTTGTCCAGCTTCACGTTCACCACCGAATACCCGTCGGGCAGATCGCCCAGGTCCTGCGCCGTATGGAGCGATTCATCGGCAGCGATCGGAATGCCGGACACAAAGCCGCGCAGCCCTTCATCCTGTCCGGCGGGCAGCGGCTGCTCGAGAAGATCGACGCGCAGATCGACCATCAGATCCTGCAGGTCGCGGACCTCGTCGAGGCTCCAGCTTTCGTTGGGATCGACAATCAGGCGCGGGTGCGGCGCCCCGTCCCGCACGGCCCGCAACTGTGCGGCGGGATCGCTCGCGTCCACCTTAACCTTGATCAGCGGTGCGTCGCGCAATTCATGGGCCGCCGCGCGCATCCGGTCCGGCTCGTCCAGGCCGACCGTCAGCGCTGTCGGGACGGGCGCGAGCGGATCGGGCAGTCCGAGCCGATCGAAAACGCGACGTCCCGACAGCCGCGCTTCGAGATCCCACAGCGCGCAATCGACGGCATTGCGGGCAGCGCCCGCCGACATCGCGCGGAGCAGGTCTTCCCGGCTCGCCCCCGCGCGGATGGCATCGCCCACCGCCTGTAAGGCGGCGAGCGAGCCCGCCACGTCCTCTCCGTACCGGGCGTAGGGCACGCCTTCGCCGCGCCCGACGATTCCCTCCTGCACGATTTCAACGACGATCACGTCGGCGACCGTCTTCACCCCGCGCGAGATGCGGAACGGCCTCGCAAGCGGCAAGGCCTCGTGCCGGGCGGTCAGGACGCGGGCTACCATCAGGCGCGCGTGGCGATATCCGGGACGGTGCCGAGCAGATTGTCGAGAATGGCCTCCACCCCCATGCGATGCGGGTCGGTGCAGGGCAGCCCGTGTTCGTCCTCCAGCCGCATGCAAAGCGAAACCGCCGCGGTCTGGTCGAAGCTGGACGTATTGAGCGCGATGCCTGCCATGCGCACATCGGGGCTGGTCAACCGGGCGGTCGCGAGATTTGCCGCGATGCATTCGCCAAGGTCCGGCGGCGCGCGATCCTTCATCCCGCGCATGACACGCCGCGCCGGATCGTGGCACATGACCAGTGCGCTCGGCTGCGCGCCGTGGAGCAGACCTGTCGAAACCCCCGCGAACGAGGGGTGGAACAGCGAACCCTGGCCCTCGATCAGGTCCCAGCCATCATCGGTCCGGGCCGGGGCCAGTTGCTCGATCGCGCCGGAAATGAAGTCCGCGACCACCGCATCTAGCGGGATGCCGCCGCCTGCGATGAGGATCCCGGTCTGGCCGGTCGCGCGGAAGTCGCACGCGATCCCGCGCGCCTGCATTGCGCGCTGCAGGCACAGGGTCGTGTACATCTTGCCGGACGAACAGTCCGTCCCCACGGTCAGCAGCCGCTTGCCTGCGCGGTATTCCCCGGTCCCGACCCTCAACCCTTCGGGCGGATCGCGCACATCGTGCAATTTGCGTCCGGTCCGCTGTGCCGCTCGCGCGAGGCGAGGATCGTCCTTCAGGCGCTGGTGGAGGCCCGAGGCGAGGTCCAGGCCTGCTTCCATGGCCGCGATGGCATCTTCGATGACTTCGGGATCGAGCGTACCGCCGGCATTGACGATGCCAAGAACCATGGTCCGCGCCCCCGCCGCGACAGCCTCTGCATATCCGATACGGGGCAGGTCCAGCGTCAACGTGCATTTGTCGCGGCGGAATTCGCCCACGCACAGCTCCGGCCGGAAGACGGCGAGCCCTCGCGCGGTCTTGATACCGAAGGGGTCGGTCGAATTGCCGAGGTAAAGGAGGTAGAGTGTGGCGATCATGGGTCTGTAGGCACTCGCATCGGCAAGCTCGAAAATCCGGGAGACCCTACGCCCGTGCGGGCCGCGCACACAGATAGCGCGGGCCACCGCGCCCATAGCACGCGGCTATACGGCGTCGATCACGCTCGCGAGCAGGTCGAGGAAGTCGGCCCCGACGCGTGAAGGAGGCCGGGCCTGCAGGTATACCGCGTTGATATTGAAGGTCAGTGCCGGCTGGAGCGGCCTGCTTTCCAGACCCGAAGCCACCGCCGATTCCGCCGTGAAATTGTCGACGATCGCCATGCCGAGACCAGCCCGCACGAGGGCAGCCGCAATGTAATAGGTGCGCGAGGACGCGGTCTCGGTCAGCGTTACGTCCAGGCGCTCCAACTCGCTGCGCAGCAACTGGCCGATGGGTCCGTTCTGGATCGGGCTGATGAAATCGCGTCCGACGAGATCGGCCAGGTGCAGGCGGCTCGGGGCGTCCGGCATGTCCTCGGGCCGGAACAGGACGACCAGTTCGCCTTCTCCTATCACCTGGTGCGCGACCGGGGCGGCGGGCGGCACTTCGAAGCTGATCGCGATATCCGTTTCCCGCTCGTACAGCTTGCGCACGATCTCGTCATGGTGGAGCGTCTGCAGGTCGAACCGGATCTCGCCCCGGCGCGCGGTGAACTGCGCGACCGCTTCCGGCAGCGCGCCGAGCCCGAGGGACGGCAAGGCGGAAATCCGCAGCAGGCTGCCTTCGCCCTGGCGCAGGTTCTGGCAGGCCTGGCGCAGAGCGCGGACCCGGTCCTGGATTTCGGTGACTTCGCCGAACAGTGTCCGGGCGTCCTCGGTCGGGATCAAACGGCCCTTCGTCCGCTCGAAAAGCGCCAGCCCCAGCGACTTTTCCGCATGGCGCAGCACCTTCGTGACCGAAGGCTGGGAAACATGCAGCGCGCGGGCCGCCGCGCTTACGGTTCCGTGAAGAAACACGGCATGGAAGACTTCGATCTGGCGAAGGTTCATCGTCAAGCGGACCCTGTCGACGGGCGTTCATTCGCCCGAGTTATATACGGCCGGCGTCCCCGGGGGTGGACGAACAGGCAGCGATGGTAAATGCCCATGCTCGCCGGGACCGGCAGCGCGCCGCGCCTCCGTCAGGCAAGGGAAGGAACGTCATGCTGCCTGCCTTTGATCGCTATCGCAAGCGCCCATCGGGCTTGCCGCTTCTCGGACTCGCTTGCGCGCTTCTAGCGACCGGATGCGATGTCGCGGGACCGGCTAGCGCGCCGGTGGCGGAAAAGGTCGACGTTCTCATCCGTGGCGGGACGATCTATGATGGCAGCGACGCCCCGGCCCGGACCGGCGACGTCGCGATCACGAACGACCGGATCGTTTATGTCGGCCCGTCGGGCGTGTTCGACGCAAAGCAGATCGTCGATGCCCGCGGTATGATCGTGACGCCGGGATTCATCGATCCACACACCCATGCCGACATCTTCCTGCGCTCGGACGACCCGGCCGAGAGAAGCAATACGGCGTGGCTGGCGCAGGGAGTCAGCACCGTGATGATAGGGGTGGACGGGGGCGGGACACCCGACGTCGCGGACGATGCGCAGAAGCTGGAGCGTTCCGGCATCGGGACCAACGTGGTACCTTTCGTAGGCTTCGGAGCCGTGCGGACGCGGGTTCTGGGGAACGAGGCGCGTGCGCCCGATGCGCGCGAACTTGACGCGATGCGTGCCCTCGTCGCGGATGCGATGTGCGAGGGCGCGACGGGATTTTCGACCGGGCTTTTCTACGCTCCGCAGAGCTTTGCGGAAACGGACGAGGTGATCGCACTGGCACGCGAGGCCGGGCGCCGCGGGGGAATGTACGACACCCACCAGCGCGACGAATCTTCTTATTCGATAGGCTTGATTGCCTCGACAGACGAGGCGATCCGCATCGGGGAGGAAGCCGGCGCCCCGGTCCATATCGCGCATATCAAGGCGCTGGGGGTGGACGTGCACGGCATGGCACCGCAGCTGATCAAGCGGATAGAGGCGGCACGGGCACGCGGTGTCCAGGTGACCGCAGACCAGTATCCGTGGCTTGCGTCCGGCTCCAGTCTCGACGCGGCGCTCGTGCCGCGCTGGGCGCTCGACGGGGGAGGGCGCGCCCTGCTCGAACGGCTGGACGATACCGAGATGCGCGTTCGCATTCGTGGGGAGATGCAGGAGAATTTGCGCCGGCGGGGCGGTGCGTCCTCCTTGCTGCTGACGGGCCGTGACCGGGCCTGGACGGGCCGGACGTTGGCCGAACAGGCAGAGGAAACCGGCACGGATCCGGTCGGTGCCGCTCTCGCGATCATCCAACAGGTGGTGCTCGAAGGGGGAGGGGGCACCGAAGTCGCTTCGTTCAACATGGCGCAGGCCGATGTCGATGTCCTGATGCAGCAACCGTGGGTCCTCACTGCATCGGACGGGTCCCTCGGCCACCCGCGCATGTTCGCGACCTATCCCGAAAAGTACCGCGAATATGTCAGGAAGCGCGGCGTGATCGACCTCGGAACCTTCATCCGGCAGTCGACCGGAAAGGTGGCGGACGTCTATCGCGTGGCGCAGCGGGGCTACCTGAAGGAAGGTTTCTTTGCCGACGTCCTCGTGTTCGACCCCGATCGCTACGCACCGCGCGCCACCTATCTTTCGCCGAGAGAACCGAGCGTCGGCGTGAAGGCCCTGTTCGTGAATGGCGAACTGGCGTTTGCCGACGACGCCCCGACGGAGCGCAGGATCGGGCGGGTCCTCCTCCGCCCGACGCCACCGCATTGCCCCGACCTTGGGGCCTGAGAAAGTAGTGCTGAGGGAAGGGAGATCGACAATCCCGCCGGCGAGAATTCCGATATTGTTGCGCACCGGTCACGCTGTAGAAAAAACTGCACCCGGGGCCCTGTCTCGAGGCCCTGTCACGACCCCGGAATGGACTGAAAAATTGTCGCTTTCCCGGGTCTCATGCAGTCAGGTTATAGATGCCAAGATCATCGACTTGGCCACTTGCAAGAAGTCCTTTTTGTGACAGAACGCTAATTATCCAACGTTGAGGGGGCTCACATGCGTACTTTCGTTTCATATCGTTCCGCGCTCGTGACGGGATGTGCCTTTGCGGTGCTCGCTCTGGGCGGTCCGGCCATGGCGCAGGAGGTCGGGGACGATCCGGAAGCCGTCGACGAGCTGGGCACTTCTGCCACCAGCGCCCCGGCCGAGCAGGTCGACGAGGAAGCGACGATCATCGTCACCGGGTCCCGCCTGCGCCAGGATCCGCGCAACAGTGCCCTGCCGCTCGAGATCATCACGACCGAGGATCTGACACGCGAAGGCATCAACAGCCCCGAACAGCTGATCAGCTACCTCTCGACGAACGGCAACGGTGCGGACAACCTCGCCTCGAACTCCGACGTCACCAGCGGGGCGCAGCGCGGAACCAACGGCCTTTCCGCAGCGAACCTTCGCGGACAGGGCTCCGCCGCGACTCTGGTCCTGCTCAACGGCCGCCGCGTGGCGGCCCACGGCCTGACCGGTTCGGCCGTCGACGTGAACCAGATCCCGTTCGCCGCGATCGAGCGTGTCGAGGTCCTCAAGGACGGCGCCTCGGCGATCTACGGCACCGATGCGATCGGCGGGGTCATCAACTTCATCACAAAGACCGACTTCGAAGGGATCGAGCTGTCGGGCTTCACGGACATCACCGAACGGGGCGACAGCCCGATCTATCGTATTACCGGAACGGCGGGATGGGGGGATCTCGGCGATCAGGGCTTCAACGTGATGGCCTCGATCAGCAAGAGCTGGAACGGTATCCTGCGCGGCGAAAACCGCGACTTCGTGAACGGCAACCAGCCGGAGCGCGGCCTTTCGGTCGATACGCGCGGCACGCCGATCGCGACCCTGTTCCCGAATGGCCCGAACGCCATCTTCGCACCCGACGGCAGCCTGCTCAGCGGTGTTCCGCTGCCGGTGCCCGGCCAGAACTTCAACGCGACCGGCGGGATCAACACGCTCGATCTCCCGGGCGGCGCGGGATGCGAAAGCTTCAATGGCGGGATGGCTTACGACCACGAATTGTGGGCGAACGATCCGGCATTCTACGCCTGCGCCTGGGACACGGGGCGCGCTGCCGTCCTGCAGCAGCCGCTCGAAACACTGACCTATTACGGCCGCGCCACGGTGGCGCTGGGCGATCACCAGATTTCGGCCGAAATCACCGGGTCCGATGCGGACTCGTCCAAGCAGTTCTCGGCAAACCAGTATGCCGGCAACACGAGCACGACACCGCTCTATTATCCGCGCAACGAGAACACGGCGGAGGTCTACGACCGGATCTACAACCAGCTGCTGGAAGTATTCCCGGCGATCGCTGCCAATTTCGGCAAGCCGATCGCCTATCGCTGGCGTTGTATCGCGTGCGGTCCGCGCGAATACGAAACCAACACCAAGACCTTCCGCGCCGGCCTGTTCGCCGAAGGTCCTATCGGTAGCAGTTGGGATTACCGTGTCGGCGGGTCCTACGCCGAAAGCGAGGCGACCTCGGTTCTCGGCACCGGTTATTCCTTCCGCGGCATTTTCTCGTCCTCCGCACGTGCGCTGGCATCCGGCACCGGTGCGACCTCCGCGGGACAGATCGATCCGCGCGCACCGACCGCCCCGGGTGCGACTGCGCCCGGCATCGTGGGGCTGCTGAACAGCGGCCTCATCAACATCTTCTCGACCAACAAGACGCCCGAAGAACTGGCGCTGCTCGAATCGGTCTCGGCCGACGGCACGCTGCTCTACGGGGGCAAGTACGACGTCATCCAGTTCGATGCGTCGGTTGCCGGCTCTTTGTTCGAACTGCCCGGTGGACCGGTCCAGCTGGCGATCGGTGCGGACTTCCGACGCGAAGGGTACTCGTTCAACGGGTCTCCCAGCGCGGAAATCGACACGCCGGAAATCTTCAACGTCGCCTTCGACAACCAGAACGCCCTCAACGACGCATCGCGCGAAGTGAAGGCCGCCTATGCCGAAGTCCTGATCCCGATCTTCGACGCGCTCGAAGTGACGGCAGCGGGCCGCGTCGACGAGTATTCGGGCTTCGGCAGCACTTTCAATCCGAAGTTCACCGCGAAGTTCACGCCGACCCCGTGGCTCCTGTTCCGCGGGTCCTACAACACCGGCTTCCGCGTCCCGACGTTCAACCAGATCTTCAACGGGCAGGCGCAGAGCCCGAACCCGCTGACCAATGCCCTGGTCGATCCCACCACGTGTCCGAGCGGTGTGGTCAGCACGACCGATCCGGGCTGTTTCGCGATCAATCCGGACTCGATCAGCGGCGGCAACCCCGACGTCGGCCCGGAAACGTCCGAGCAGTTCTCGGTCGGCGTCGTCCTGCGGCCCGCGCCGCGGTTCAGCGCCTCGGTCGATTTCTGGTCGATCGCGGTCGACGATACGATCGGCGCCCTGACCATCCGCCAGCTGCTCGACAACAACCAGTTCTTCCCCGATCGCATCATCCGCACCAACGGCATCATCACCCTGCTAGATGTGACGGCCGACAATATAGGCTCGCGTCGCACGAAGGGCCTTGAAGTCTCGCTGCGTGGCGGGTTCGATGCCTTCGGCGGCTCGTTCGAGGCGGGTCTCGACGGAACCTGGCTGCTGGAGAAGAAGGAACGCTTTCTCCCCACCGCCGAATACGAGGACATCATCGGCAAGTTTACCTACGCCGGCGACCTCGCGCTCGAGTGGAAGCACAATGCCTGGATCAGCTATGCGAAGGACGACTTCCAGCTCACCTTCTCGCAGATCTTCCGCAACGGCTACCAGAACAACGGCCTGCCGACCCTGACGAACAATGTCAGCGCATCGCGGCCCGACTACAACGAGCGTGTCGACGACTACATCATCTACAACCTGTCGGCGACGCAGCGCATCGACGATGCGTTCAGTATCACGGCGGGCGTGAAGAACCTGTTCGACACCGACCCGCCGTTCGCGATCACCTATGACAGCAACACCGGGGCCGGCAGTTCGTGGGAGCCGCGCGTGGCCGATCCACGGGGACGCTCGTTCACCATTCTCGCCCAGGTCCGCTTTTAAGCGAACCACAGGTGCAAAGTTCGGGGTGGCCGAACCGCTTATGAGCGGTGAGGTCACCCCGTTTTCTTTGCGGTCGCCGTCCCGAGGCGAAGCGAGGTGCATCGCCGCGTACCAGGTCGAATAGCCTGAGGTTATCGGCTTTCTCCGCCATTGAATGCTTCGTGCCTCGCGGCCGGACTATGATCGTCCGACGTCGGGGAAGAGGTACGGCTGCATGACAAGACGAGCGCTCCTGCTGGCGTCGGCCGCCGTGCTGGCGCTCGGCGCGGGCATCGGACTGGTCGCGAAAGCCTCGCCTTTCCGGACTTCTCCCGCTCCTCGTCCCCGAGCACCCATTGCCATCACGCAGGATATTTTCGGCATTCCGCATATCCGGGCGGAGTCGCTGCACGATGCGTATTTCGGGCAGGGTTACGTGGTCGCGCGGGACCGGCTCTTCCAGCTGGACCTGGACCTGAGGCGGGACATGGGCCGCATGGCGGAAGCATTCGGGCCCGGTTTCCTGGCCGCGGATCGGGCCGCGCGCCTGTTCCACTATCGTGGCGATGTGGCAGCCGAACTGGCGTCCATACCCGATGATGTGGTCGATTGCGTTCAGGGATATTGTGCCGGCATCAACGCCCGCATTGCGGAAATTGCGGTTGAACCGGCGCTCGCACCGCCCGAATATACAATCCTCGGTATCACGCCGTTGCTCTGGACGCTGGAGGATTGCATCCGCCGGCGCGGCGCGGGGAGCGATGATGCGGACGAGCAGATACGGCGCGCGATGCTGGAGGCGCGCGACCTGCTCGAATACGAGCGGTGGCGCGAGCCGCTGCGCCCGGCCTGGTCGTTTACCGTGCCCGACGGACTGGATTGCACTCAGGCGAGCCGGGACGATCTGGGCGCGCTGCGCGACCTCCATCGCGCTTCGCCATTCGAACCCGTCACCGTGGCGGGCCTGTCGGACCTGTTGCTGCGCGAAGGACGCCGCACGGACCTTGCGGCGCAGGGCAGCAATGCGTGGACCGTCGACGGCACGCGTAGTGCAACCGGCCGTCCCATCCTCGCCAACGATCCCCATCTCGCCATCGGTGAATTCAGCCCGCGGCATATCGTCCACATGACCGCACCGGGGCTAGACATCATCGGCGCCGGCTATCCCGGACTACCGGGGATCATGCAGGGGCATACCGAATTCTTCGCCTTCGGCCGGACCAATTTCCATATCGATCAGACCGACCTTTTCGTCCTCGACACCCATCCGGACGACCCGGAACGGTACTGGCATAACGGCGAGTGGACCGCCTTTGAAGTCGTGGAAGAAACCATATCGGTCAACGGCGGCGAACCCGATGTCGCGACTCTTCGATACGCCGGTGGGCGGCCGGTCATAGCCCGCGATCCGGAACGCAACCGCGCGATCGCATTGTCGACCGTCACCATGCTGCCCGGCGCCAACATGCGCTTCGCCATCGTTGCGCTGAACCTTGCATCGGACTGGGACAGCCTGCGCGATGCGTTCCGGCTGCATGTCTCGCCAACGAATTTCCATTACGCGGACATGGACGGCAATACCGCGTGGCAGGCCATCGGTTACGCCCCGCGGCGCCCCCGGCACGACGGCCTTTTTCCGGCGCCCGGAGATGGTTCTTTCGACTGGACCGGCCTGCTCGACCTTGCGGAGATGCCGGGCATTTCCAATCCGCCGGCCGGATGGATCGCGTCGGCCAACGACATGAACCTGCCGTCCGACTATCCTCATGCAGAGCGTATCCTGAGCTTCACTTGGTCGGACCCCTTCCGGCACGATCGGATCAAGCAGGTCCTGGGGGCGCAGGACCGGCATACAATTGCGGACAGTATCGCACTCCTGCACGACGTCCGCTCGCTCCCGGCTCTGGCGCTGAAGGCAATGCTTCCGGCCTTGCCTTCCCCGGAGGCCGAAAAGGCCGCGGTCATGCTTGCGGAATGGGACGGCGATCTTGATGCCGACAGCCCCGCCGCCCTGCTGTTCGAGATGGTGCTGCCCGGCCTGTCGGACCTGTTTCATCGTACGGCCATACCCGAACAGGCCCGCGACCTGATCACCTGCGTCAATCTGGATGCGATGCTGCAGGCGCTGGAAAATCTGGATCCGGTTCTGGGCGAAGCACCGCAATCGGCCCGCGACGCGATGGTGGACGCGGCGCTGGGGGCAGGTTGGGCGAAAGCGATCGAGGTCGCTGGGGACGATCCTACGCAATGGCGTTGGGGTGATTTGCATACCGTCGACATCGCCCATCCACTCTCCGCGCTTACGGAAATTGACAGGGCGTTTCCGCCGATTGCCGGCGGTCGTTCGGGCGGGGACGGCAACACCGTGATGGCGCGCGGGATGCGGGCCGGTGGAGGCTACGACGTGCGCCACGGGGCGAGCTTCCTCTTCGTGGCGGATGTGGGCGACTGGGACCGGACGCGCTTCCTGTTGCTGGCTGGCCAGTCCGCCGATCCGCGCTCACCGCATTACCGCGATTTCTACGAAAGATGGCTGGCGGGCGATATGCCGGAGCTGCCCTTCAGCCCGGAGGCGATCGAAGCGGTCGCCGCGCAAACGTTCACTTTGCCGGCAGGCTGACGCTCAGTTCCCCGCCGCGATGGCAAGAAGGGCTGCGTCCATCGCGGCAGTTGCTGCACCGTCTTCGCCCGGCGGGATATCGTTGGCAAAGGCCGAGAAGACCAGGGTCTCACCGCTGGTGGTGACGAGGTAGCCCGAAAGGGCGCGCGAGGCGTTGAGGGACCCGGTCTTGGCGAAAATTCGCCCGGCGAGAGGCGTGTCCCTGAAGCGACGTCCCAGCGTACCGTCCTCTCCGCCCACAGGCAGGCTCTCGCGCCAGGTCGCGCCCCAAGGTTGCTCTGCCGCCCAGCGCAGCAACGCGGTGGTCCCGCGCGGTGTCAACCTGTTGTAGCTCGACATCCCTGATCCGTCGGCCAATAGGTAGGATCCCTCCGGCAGTCCGGCGCGCGCCGTGACCCGCGCGAGGGCCGCCTGGCCGGACTCGATCGAGCCATCGCCTGCCACGCGACCGATCCTGCGCAGCATCAGCTCCGAATGCATGTTCTGGCTGACCTTGTTAATGGTGACGACATCGGCGGCGAGGTCTTCCGGTGCAAGCTGCGCCAGCATGTTTTCGGTCCCGCTCTCGTCGATATCGGAAGCCCTCGCCGGCGATGCCTGCCGAACCTCCAAATCGCCTGTGACCGTCACGCCGCGATCGGCCAGCATGCGGGCCAGCCGCCAGGCCGCGTAGCGTGCCGGATCGTCGATTCCTAGCGTGTAGGTCCGGGGATCCGCCTCCGTTCCGATCGTGCCGGAAAGTTCGATCAAATCGCTGCCGGGCATGCGCCAGATGTCGATCTCGTTTTCGGTTCCGGCAACGCTGCGCGCGCGGTTGTCGATCCGGTAATATCCCCCGCTCGTGACGACGGGGGCGGCGTCGTCGCCGGCGGGCGTGACGGTCATGACGAATTCGTTGTCGTCGAGCGAAAGCGCGGAGATGCCTGTCCCGTAGCCGAACGGCATGTTGTTCCAGCTCATCCCCGGGCTCCATCGCTGATCGGGATACCAGCGCGCATCGCCGACCACGTTTCGCACGCGGGGCGTACGGGCGGCGACGGCATCGGCGAGGACGGACAGGCACTGGACCGTGCAGTCCGGTGCGCTGGAGAGCGTGGCCTCGCCGCGTCCCTCCAGGACGACATCGAACGTGCCGTCGCCGGCAGGTTCCAGCCGGACTCCGGTGCCCTGGGCCGCCGCCTGGATGGCGGGCAGGTCGGCATAGGCGGCGAGCGTGGTATAGATTTTCGTGTTCGATGCCGGAATGAACCGCTGGTCCGGGGCGATGCTGAGCACTTCGCTGCCATCCGCCCGCTCGACCATGATGCCGTACCGCGTTCCGGGGGGTGCGTCCGCGAGGATGGCGACGACCTGCTGCAGGAGGGCCTGGTCCTCTGCCTGGGCCGGAAGCGAGGGCGCGGGCGGGGCGCCTTCCTGCGCGGCAAGGGGCGATGCTATAAGGCAGGCTGCTGCAAGCGCGGTAAAAGTTCGCATGGCGGGAGCTTAGCAGCGCGGCTCATCTATGCCAGCATCGGGCGATGCAGCCATAACCGCCATCAATAGGTCGCCCTTCGCGCTGCCGCGCGGATTGCGGGTGCCCGGATCACCGCGTATCCGGAAGGCCTCATATGGCGGGGCGAGAGAGGCACGATGGCGCAGTTCTACCTGGGGTTCGATGCCGGCGGTTCGCGCTGCCGGGCGCGTCTGATCGACGCGGACGGCACCGTCCTTGGCGAAGGGGAAGGCGGACCGGCCAACACCCGCGCAGGTATCGAGCATGTGCGTGCCGTGCTCGCGGAAACCGGGTCGCTTGCGCTGGCGGCAGCCGGGCTGGACGAAGCGGCGACGGGACGTACCGCGATGGGAGCGGGGATCGCCGGGCTTTCGCGGCCGGGCGCGCGCGATGCCTTGGAAGCAGCGCAATTCCCTTACCAGTCGACTGCTTTTGCCACTGACGGGATGATCGCCAATCTCGGGGCCCATGGCGGTGCGGACGGCGCGATCCTCGTCATCGGAACGGGCAGTGTGGCGCATGTGATGCACGAGGGGAAAAGCTTCGCGATCGGCGGGTACGGCTTTCCCATTTCGGACGAGGGCAGCGGTGCGGCGCTCGGGCTCAGCGCGATGCGGCACGCGCTCCGGGCGCTGGACGGACGGACGAAGCCCACCCCGCTCAGCAGCGCGGTGACCGCGCGCTTCGGGCACGAGACGGTCCGCGCAGTCGCGTGGATGGACGAGGCGAAGCCCGCCGATTACGCGAGTTTCGCACCGCTGGTGATGGATTTCGCCGAAGCGAACGACGAGATCGCGCGCTCCATCGTGGAAGATGCGGCCCAGCACATCGAACGGTTTATCGAGACGATTTTCCAGCGCGGCGCGCCGCGTTGCGCGCTGGCGGGCGGGCTCGCACCGCGCATGCAGCCCTGGTTGCGGGAGCGGACCGTGGCGCGGCTGGTCGAGGCTCAGGGCGATCCGCTGGACGGGGCGCTGTGGCTGGCCGGGTACAGGGCGGGCTAGTCGAAACGGCGGCCGGCGATCCAGACGTCGCGGACATGCAGATCGGGATCGAGGTGGACGAGATCGGCCGTGAACCCGGGTGCTATTGCCCCGCGGGTCCTCTCCATGCGCAGGAAGGCGGCCGGGTTCGAGGCCGCAAGGCGGCAGGCTTCGTCCAGCGATAAATGCAACATTTTCATGGCATTGCGCACTGCGAGGTCCATGGTCAGCGCACTTCCCGCAAGCGTGCCGTCGGCCCCGCGCAGGCTCCCTCCCTCGACCGTGATGGGCTGGCCCTGGAGGGTGAAGGAGGTCTGGTCGGTGCCGGCGGGGGGCATGGCGTCGGTGACGAGCATCGCGCCGTCGATGCCGCGTGCGGCGAGGGCGACGCGCAGGCTGGCGGGGTGGACGTGGTGGCCGTCGACGATCAGGCCGAAGCGGCTGCGGCGGTCCTCAAGCGCGGCGCCGACCATGCCCGGTTCGCGCGATCCGAAGGGCGTCATCGCATTGAAAAGATGGGTGAAACCGTCCAGCCCTTCGCGGTCGAGGGCATGGCGCGTGGCCTCGTAGCCGGCGGCGGAATGGCCCGCTGCGACGACGATACCGGCGGCGCGGAGCTTCGAAATAGTGCCCGGCGGCACGCATTCGGGGGCGAGGGTCACCAGCCGGATGCCGGGGGACGGACGGCAGAGAAGTTCGATTTCCGTGTCTGTCGGAGTGCGAATAAAGCGCTCGACATGTATGCCGCGGCGCTGCGTGTTCAGGAACGGCCCTTCCACGTGGATTCCGAGCACGCCGGGCACGCCCGCGCGGATCGCCTCGTCCACCGCGTCGATGGCGCGCGCGATGGTTTCGGCATTGTCGCTGATGAGCGTCGGCAGGAGGCCGGTGGTGCCGAAGCGGCGATGCGCCCCGGCGATGGCGGCGACGGTCTCGACAGACGGGTCGTCGTTGAACAGCACCCCGCCGCCGCCATTGACCTGCGTGTCGATGAAACCGGGGCACAGGAACCCGCCGTCGAGTTCGAGCCTGTCCGCATCGTCCGGCGCATGGTCCGCGATGGCTGAGATTAGACCGTCCTCGACCACCAGCCAGGCATCGTTCCTCAGGCCATCCGGCAAGACGATCCCTGCGCCTCCGATCGCGGTCCTGCTCATCGCGTGCGGGTGACCTTGGACAGGTGCGGCGGATCGTCCGGGTCGAGGCCGCGCCGGCGCGCCAGCGCCTCGGCCGCGCGGTAGAAACTCAGGGCCATGCCGATGGCATCGATCGCCGGGTCCGCTGTACGCGCAACGGGCAACGCGACGGCCGCGTCCGCGACCCCGGCACCGATGATGCGCGCGCCGCGCTGGGCCAGCGCATCCAGCCGGTCCGTGAAGCCGGCGGCCGCCGCGTCCTGCGGGGCGAAGGCGAAGACCGGATCGCCTTCGCGCACCAGCGCCATGGGGCCGTGCGCGACTTCCGCGCTGCTGAAGGCTTCCGCGTGGATCTGCGCCACTTCCTTGAACTTGAGCGCGGCTTCGGCAGCGATCGGCGCGGTCGATCCGCGGCCCAGCACCAGCAGGCGTTGCGTCGTCGCCAGCGCGTCCACCATCGCGCCCCAGTCCGCGGCCCAGGCATCGTCGAGGGCCGGTTCGATCGCGTCGAGCGCCGCCGCCAGTGCCGCATCGCGTCCCCAGCGCGCGGCGAGGTCCGCGACGGCAACCAGCGAGGCGACGTAGCTCTTGGTCGCGGCCACGCTGCGTTCTTCCCCGGCATGGAGCGGCACGAGAATGTCCGCCTCGCGCGCCAGCGGAGAGTACGCGTCGTTGACCATCGCGATCAGCAGCGCGCCCTTCTCGCGCGCGGCGATTGCGGTTTCGATCAGGTCCGGGCTGCGTCCCGACTGCGAGATCGCGAGCGCCAGCGTGCCGCGCAGTTTCTCGGAGGTCGCGCGGTAGAGCGTCGCCACCGAGGGCGACTGGCTGAGTGTCGGCAGGCCCAGCCGCGTCTCGAACAGGTGCTTGGCAAAGGCGGCGGCATGGTCCGACGATCCGCGTGCAATCGTGATGGCGAAGGGCGGGTCGAGGGTTTCCAGCCGCGCCACCGCGTCCGCCATCAGCTCCCTGTTGCTGGCAAGCTGCGCCGCGACGCGGGCAGGGGCCTGCGCCGCCTCCGTGAACATTTGCGAGGGCGCAGTCATAGCCGTGCCTCATGGACCGGCGCCGCCGATCCGGCTTGGCAAGGCGCCGCGCGGGGCGGTAGGCAGCGGGCATGAGCACCGAAGCCATCGATCCGCGTTACGAGAACATCGATCGATGGCCGACGGAACGCGCGGTCTCCGCCATGCTGGACGGGCAGGAGAACGCCGTGCGCGCCGTGTCTGCGGATTCCGATGCCATCGCCGCCGCGGCGGACGAGGCGGCGGAGAGGCTGGGGCGCACCGGCCGCATCGCCTATGCCGGCGCGGGGACGTCCGGCCGGATCGGCGTGCAGGACGGGGTCGAGCTGACGCCCACTTTCGGCTGGCCGGAGGACCGGCTGGCATTCTTCCTGGCCGGCGGACCCGACGCGATGATGCGCGCGGTCGAAGGGGCGGAGGACGACGAGGCGGCGGGGCGTGCGGCCGTGCGGGATGCCGCACTGGGCCCGGCGGACGTGCTGATCGGGGTTGCCGCCAGCGGGCGCACGCCGTTCACCATCGCGGCAATCGAGGAAGCGCGAGAGCGGGGTGCGCTGACCATCGCCGTCGCCAACAATCCGGGGTGCGCGCTGCTGGCGGCGGGCGAGCACGCGATCCTGCTCGACACCGGCGCCGAAGCGGTCGCCGGATCGACCCGGATGGGCGCGGGCACCGCGCAGAAGGCGGCGCTCAACGCGCTCTCGACCGCGATCATGCTGCGCCAAGGCCTCGTCTATCGCGGCCTGATGGTGAACATGCGCATTTCCAACGCCAAGCTGCGCCAGCGGGCCGAGGCGATGATCACGCTGGTCGCGGGCGTCGATCCGGATATCGCGGCCGCCATGCTGGACCGCGCCGGGGGGGATATCCGCATCGCGGTGCTGCTGGCACTGGGCCTGGGCGATAGCGCGGCACACGCGGCGCTGGAGGGGGACGAGCCCTTCGCCGCGCTGGTGGAGCGCCTGCGGCCCTGAGCGATCAGTAGAAGCGGACATCGTCCAGCTCGAGCCAGCCGGTCCCGCCCGGCTCCCCGGTCAGTTCGAAGCGGAGCGCGCGCAGCCGCGCCAGGTCCAGCGTGGCAGTCTTGGACGCGCTGGCAAAGGCGGAGAAGGGCAGGCGGAATTCGCGCGCCGCGTCGCCGGCCGCGAATTCGCTGCCGAACCACTGCGAGCCATTGAGGCCGTAGCTTTCCAGCCTGAGCCGGTAGGTCCCTTCGCCGCGCGCAACGAACGCGATGCCGGAAAAGCCGCTCGCATCGGCGGGCAGCACCGCGCCTTTTGTTAAAGGCAGGACGAGTTGCGCGAAGGGACGCGGATTGGCGCCGAAACTGGCGAGGCTGAAGATCGGCGCGTCCCCGTCCGGCCCGTGGCGATGGGCAAAGGCGATGTTGCTGTGATCGCTGCCCGCATCGGTCGCATCCACCGGCAGCGTGTCGAGGTCCGTGCGCCCGTCGGTGCGTGTCCCAGTGTGGATCGGGCCGGTCATGCGCACGCTTGGCAACGGGGTCACGCCGGGGGCATCGCGCCGTTCGCGAAGCTGCGCAAGCGGGACTTCGCGGCCCGCCTTCCAGACGCGCGCGACTTGCCACAGCTCGGTAATGTCCTCGTCCGGGCGGCCATCGATCAGGACCATGTCTGCCCGCTTGCCGACTTCCAGCGTACCGTGGGCGTCAGCCTGCCCCATGATCGCGGCGCTGGTGCGGGTCGCGGCAATCAGCGCTTCGGACGGTGTGAGGCCAAGCTCGACCAGCCAGAATATCTCCCGGACCAGCGAACTGCCGTGATAGACGCCGGAAATGCCCGCATCGGTGCCGGTCCCGATGGGGATGCCCGCCGCGTGCATGCCGCGCAGATTGTCCTTCAGCACCGCCCAGCGGTCGGTGACCAGCGGAGCCACGGGGCGGTTGCCGCGCGCGGCTCGGGCCGCCTCGCGCGCCAGTTCGGGGGAGGACAGGACGGTTTCCTCCCGCGCGGTGATCCGGCGCACGTCGTCCGGCTCGTACACCACCATCGTCGCCACATAGGCGGTGCCGCTTTCGCGCATGAGGGCGATCAGTTCCGCATCGGCCGGCTCGTCCCCGATGCCGTGCACCACCGCGTCCACCCCGGCGGATGCGGCGACCATCGCGCCTTCGCGCGTCACCGTGTGCGTCACCACCGGCGTGCCTTGCGCGTGGGCCGCTTCCACGATCGAGGTGAGAGTGGGCGTGTCCATCGAATTGAGGTCGGGCCCGCGATTGTAACGCCAGCCATCGGCGAAGACCTTTACCACGTCGGGGCGATAGGGCAGCGCGGTGTCCATGATCAGGCGCGCGGCCCGCGGGCTGGCGGCCTTCATCGTGAAGAAGTCGCCCCAGCCATATTCGGTGCCGTGTCCGCCCGGGACCCCGGCGCGGACCGCGAGGTTGAGATGCGGCGCCCATAGCGCGTCCGGGCCGGTGGTCAGGCCGCGGATCGGCTCCAGCATTTCGGCCGAGACGGAGTAGTCGTTGACCGTGGTGACGCCGTTCAGGAGATAGCCGGTCCAGGCCTTGGCCATGTCTTCCGGCCCGCCATAGGCCGACGAGCGCAGATGGGTGTGCAGGTCGTGCAGGCCGGGGATCAGCGTTCCGCCTTCCGCATCGACGATCTGCGCGCCGGAAGGGCGGGGAATGCGCGGCGCGATGCGCGCGATCCGCTCGCCTTCGACCAGCACGTCGGCCCGGCGGACCTGCCCGTCCACCGCATCGAACACGCGCGCATCGCGGATGAGGATTACGGGGTCCTCCGCGTCCTGCGCGATGGCGGGTGCGCTGCCGGCCGCCATGGCCAGCGTCGCGGCGACCAGCCAGCCGAGCGCGGGGCGGATCATTCGCCCGGCTTCAGGTGGCGGTCGAGGAAGGCGCCGCTCGCGCGCATCGCGATCAGCCAGTTTTCGAAGCGGAAGAAATCGTGCCGTTCGTTGGGAAAGGCGATCTCCTCGAACGGGACGCCGCGCGCTTCCAGTTCGCGCGCCAGCAGCAGCGACTGGCGGTAATCGACGTTGCGGTCGTCGTCGCCGTGGATGATCAGGACGGGCGAGCGCCAGTCCTCGATCGAACCCATGGGGGAGGAATCCCACTGCAACTGCTGGATCTCGCGGATTTCCTCGGGCGAGTAGGTGTCGGCGACCGGGCGGACCATGGCGTGCACGCCGTGGAGGTCCACGCCCGCCTTGAAGATGGCGCTGTCGCGCGCCAGAGCCAGCGCGGCGAGGTATCCGCCCCAGCTGCCGCCCCAGATGCCGATCCGCTCGTCATCGACGCCCGGCTGTTCGCCCAGCCAGCGCGCGCCGGCCAGGATGTCGCGATATTCGGACGCCCCGGCCCGGGCCTTTTCCGGTGCCTCGCGAAAGGCGCGGCCATAATTGGTGCCGCTGCGGTAGTTCACCGACAGCACATCGTACCCGGCGGCGGCGAACTCCTGGTTCCGGATATAGGTGTTGTGGTAGTAATAGAGCGGCATGAAACCCGGCAGCATCTGGCGGCGCGGGCCGCCATGGGCGAAGATCAGCGCCGGGTGCGGTCCGGCACCGGCGCCGCGGAAATACTGGCCGTACACCGTCTCCCCGTCCGAAGCGGTGAAGGTCACCGATCGCGGCGCGGGATAGGCGACGCGGGCCACCGGGCCCAGCGGCTGCATGCCGTCTACCAGAACCGGATGGGCCGGCGCGCTCGCCGTGGTGACGGAAGCGGCCAGCCGCTCGCCGCCGAAGGTCGGGAAGAAGGCGAACACGTCCTCGCCCGTCAGCCGTTCGGTCGCGCCGCTGGCGATGTCCGCGCGCCATAGCGTGCGACTGTCCAGATTGCCGGGATTGGCGGAATAGACCACGCCGCGCCCGTCGGGCGTGGGGATGAAGTTCTCGACCTCGTTCGCGTTGGGCGTCAGGTCGCGCGCGGGGCCGCCTGCGGCGGGTACGGCGAGGATGTGGAGCCAGCCCGTGCCTTCGTAGGGGAACAGGAGGTGGCCCGATCCGGTCCAGAACAGGTTGCGCGCGCGGGTGCCGTAATACTGCCCGCCTTCGCCCTCGGGCGCGGTCCATACGGTGCGCACGGCGCCGCTGGCGATATCGCCGACCTGGACGGACCAGAAGGAGCGTGTGCTGTCCTCGAACTTCGGGGGCGGTTCACGGAACTGGATCCAGGCAACTTCGCGCCCGTCGGGCGACAGGGCCGGGCCGCTCGAATAGCCGAGCGCCGCGCCGATATAGCGCAGCGATCCCTCGGCGAGGTCGAGCACGCCCACGATGCTGTGGCCCGAGCGAAGCTCGCGAAAGGCGATACGATTTCCATCCGGCGACCAGCCCAGGTCGCCGATCGATCCGTCGACATCGGCCACTTCGCGCGCGCCCTCCGCAGCGCTCCAGACAAAGATCGCGCTGCCGCGCACGAACACGATGCGCGATCCGTCGGGCGAGAAGAGCGGGCTGTGCCCCCGGCCGATCGCCTGCGCAGCGCCGTCGCCGGCGATGTCGGCGAGGAACAGCGTCTGCTCGGGCGCTTCGGGGAGGGGGGTGGTGTTGGGCAGCGGGCCGTCCGAAAACCCGGAATCGCCGCCGCGCACCCAGGCGATGCGGGTTCCCGCGGGATCGACGGCGAGGTCGTACAGCTCGATCCCGTCATCCGCCGTGAACTGCGTGCGCATCCGCGCCGCCGCGTCCGGGCGGCCGATCCAGACATTGCGCACGCCGGCCGCGTTCTCGACCCAGGCGAAGACCGGCGCGTCCTTCGCCCCGACGAGGCCCGACGCGAAGGGCACGGCCATGTTCTCTGCCAGTTGCTCCTGGCTCTGCTCAAGCGAAAGCGGCGCGGCAGTGTCGTCCCGCGCGAGAGCCGGCGTGCCGGAGAGCGCGAGCGTCAGCGCGGCGAGGAACGGGACGAGAAATCGCATGACCGCCTGACTAGGGTGGGGCGCGGCGCGATGGCAAGCGCGGGATCGGCCCGTCATGCCGGCAGGTTATGGCCGCGCGCGGATCGCGCATGAAGAGGCGTCAGTGCGCCGCGTCCCACGCCGCGATCACCGCATCGCTCACCTGCGGGCGCAATTCGTAGATCGCGCGGCCCCCGTGGCGGGTCGGATGGACCCGGTTGGTCAGCAGCGTCCACGCCATCTCCCGCTCGAAATCGATCCAGAGGCCGGTGCCGGTAAAGCCGGTATGGCCGATCGTCCGGCGCGAGCAGGCCTCTCCGCCGGACCATCCGCCATAGGCCATTTCCCAGCCGCAAGTGCGGTGGTGGAACTGCGAGCGGCGGATGAGATCCATCGAGGCGGGCGACAGGATTTCTCCCGCCATCAACGCCCGGGCGAAGCCCAGAACCCCGTCGACCGTGCCGAACAGGCCCGCATGGCCCGGCATGCCGCCCAGCGCCGCGGCGTTCTCGTCATGCACCTCGCCCTTCAGGACCCGGCCCCGCCAGGTGCAGAACTCGGTCGCGACAGCGGGGCCGGGGGGCGGCCCCCAGGACAGCCCTTCGCCGAGCGGCCAGTCGCCAAGCGGCGCGCCGGTGATCCGCTCGATCGCGATGCCGAGCAGGATGAAATTGATGTCCGAATAGGCGGGCGATCCGTGCGCCCATTCGCGCTGCAGCACGAAGGCGCGCGCGCGCAGCGGATCGTCCGCATAGGTGTAGATCGGGAATACGGCAGGCAGGAAAGTGTTGTGCGCCAGGCACTGCCGGATGGTCAGCCGCCGCTCGCCCGCGTGTTCGACATCGTATTGCCGCAGGTCCGGGATGATGCTGGCCAGCGGGGCATCGAGATCGAGGCGCCCGTCCTCCACCAGCTTCAGAACGATGGTGGTCGTGGCGATCACCTTGGTCAGCGAGGCGAGATCGAACCAGTGGTCGCGGGTCAGCGCCTCGCGTTCGGGCACTATCGCCGCCATGCCGTCCAGCGCGACCGCGGTTCCCCCGTCCGGGCCGAGCACGCCGAGCGCCACGCCCGGCATCCGTCCGTTCTCGATCATGCGGGCAGCCGGCGCGAAGCCATCGCGGCAGATTTCGTCGATCATGCAGCCTCCTCGGGGCCGGCGCTGTCCCCGTGCGACCGTGTCCGCGCGAGGAAGGGAAGGAAGACCACCGCGGCAAGGCTGGCCGCGCCGGTCAGGATGAAGAACCCGTCATAGCCGATCTGAAGCTGCATTTCGCCCGATGCGCCTGCCAGCAGCCGCGCGAGCAGGAAGGCAAATCCCGACAGGAAGGCGTATTGCGCCGCAGGGAAGCGCGGGTTCACCAGCATCGACAGGTAGACCACGAACACCGCGCCCGCGAGCCCGTTGCCGAACTGGTCCGCCGCGACGCTGGCGTAAAGGATCCAGCCTTCGGGCTCGACCCACCACAGCCAGACATAGACCCAGTTGCCGATCGCGGCGACCAGTGCGCCCGCCGCCAGCGCCCAGGACAGGCGCCACTTCGCCGCCATCCAGCTGCCTAGCGCCACGCCCAGCATGCTGGCGGGCAGGGCCACCGCGCCGTCCGCGATGCCGATCTGGTCGAGCGAGTAGCCACGCGCGTCCCACATCGGATGGGATAGCGTGAGCGCGAGCACGTCGCCCACGCGGTAGAGCGACACGAACCCCAGCACGAGCAGCGTCGCGAAGCCGTATCGCCAGAAGATGTCGACGAAGGGCCCGAAGGTGGTCGAGCGCAGCAGGGGCGCATCGGGCGCCAGTTTCCGGATGCGCGGCAGGGCGAGCGCGAGGATCGCGAAGGGCAGCAGCGCCAGCACGATGACCACCGGAGTCAGGTTCGCGTCCGATCCAATGCCGGCGGCCGCAGCGCCCGACA
The DNA here is from genome assembly GCF_040717445.1 of Qipengyuania sp. JC766. Lineage (NCBI taxonomy): Bacteria > Pseudomonadati > Pseudomonadota > Alphaproteobacteria > Sphingomonadales > Erythrobacteraceae > Qipengyuania > Qipengyuania sp. JC766. Next base: position 2,651,401 of record NZ_JBFEFL010000001.1, read on the forward strand.
GCAGCAGCCAGCCGAGGACCGCCACGATGGCGCAGGACATGGCGAGGATGACCGAACCCGCCGCCATGCCGATGCCGAGCGAACGCCAGCGTCTGCCGGTGGCGCCCGGTTCGGCACGGGTCAGCGCGAGCGCGGGGAAGGGAGCGAAGGCGGCCACGGCAATCGCCAGATAGGCCACTGTCCAGTCCGCCCGCGCCGCGATCAGCACCGCGCCGCTGCCCGCCGCGACCATCGCGCTGCGGTATCCCCACAGGTTCGCGGCCACGATCGGCGCCTGCTGTTCCTGCGTGGGGGCGAGTTCGATGCGCCAGCCGTCCGCCGCAACTTCCAGCGTGGTAGTCCAGAAGGCGAGCAGAATCGCGAACAGCGCGACCATGGGCAGGTTCGTATCGTCACTAGTGAAGGCCATCCCCACCATGGAGGCGAAGATGCCGAGCTGCGACAGCATGATCCAGCCGCGCCGCTTGCCCCAGAAACGCGCGAAACCCGGGACCGAATACTTGTCCACCAGCGGCGACCAGACGAACTTGAAGGTCGGCAGAAGCGCGACCCAGGCGAAGTAGCCGATGGTGACGATGTCGATATCGTGCCGCGCCATGCGCAACAGCAACACGGCGTTGAACATGAAGAAGGGCAGGCCGGCGGCAAAACCGAGCAGCAGGTAGAGCGGCAGGATGCGCCGTGCGGGTATTGCGGGCGTGCCGCTGCCGGGCGGTGTGTCCTGACGTCCGCCCGTCGCCATGCCTGTCCTCTCGTCCATCCGCCGCAAGGTTGGCCCCAACCTGAGGTCGGTTGTCAATCGGCGCGGCGGAAAGGGGCGGGAGAAGATAACCCGCGGCTATGGGCGAAGCGGGGGCTTGCGCGGATCAGCCGCGCATGGCCGCATCGATCGGTTCGCCGGTCACGGGATAGCCGAGATCGTCGTCGATGCAGAGCCAGGTGACACCGTCCCGTTCCTGCAGGAAGGGGGTCACCGTACGCACGGGATGACGCGCGCAATCCTCGGCGGCTTCGTCGAAGTCCCGGAACCGGGCCAGCCGTTCCAGATTGCGCCGGGTCGGGTAGATCACGGACAGCTCGCCGCGGTCAGCCGCGGCGAGCGTATCGCTGGCGCTGCTCCAGAACAGGCGGCTGTTCTCCGTCTCGTCCACGGCCACCTGGACCGCACCGGTGCCGATATCGACCAGGTAGAACCGCGTGTCGAAGACGCGGGACAGCTTCTCGTTCTTGGGGTGCCAGCGGGCGAAGGGCAGCAACCGGTCGAGTTCGAGCCGCCAGCCGGTATCGTCGAGCACGGTCGCCAGTCGCCCGGTTTCCAGCAGCAGGTCGCGCGCCCGTGCCGCGCTTGCCGCGTCGATCGTATCGGCAAAGCCGACCGCCAGGCCGGTTTCCTCCAGCGTCTCGCGAATGGCGGCGATGCGATGGGCGGCCTCTTCGGCATCGAGCGGGGTTTCGAGCGTGGCGGCAAGCGCCAGATCGGCCGGATCGACCCTGCCGCCGGGAAAGACCACCATGCCGCCGGCAAACGCGAGCGAGCGCGACCGTGTTACCATCAGGAATTCGGGCGCACCGCCATCGGCAGCGCGCCGAAACACGACCAGCGTTGCCGCCGGGATCGCTTCATCGCTGGCAGGGGCCGGGGAGGGGGAATCCATGATGCAGGATGTGGCGCAGGTGCGGGGCGAAGCCAAGCGACGGATGCCATGTATGTCGGGAGATTTTACATCGCGGGCGAGGCGTTAATGCGCGTTCACCATCGCAACGGGCGCAAACCGGTCAATCGCCGAAACTGGCACGGGCCCTGCATCTGTCAGGGCATATCGATTGGTCCTCGGTAGAAAACGTCGGCACCGACCAAAGTCTCCCACGGTGCCGAGCCCCCGACAGGCCCGCTTCCAAGCCCCCGGAAGCGGGCCTTTTTTCTTGTCGGACGAGTGAAAGCCTCAGCCGGCCTTCGCGACCTGCTTCTCGTCCATCAGCGTCTGCAGCTCGCCCGCCTCGAACATTTCGAGCATGATGTCGCTGCCGCCGACGAATTCGCCCTTCACGTAAAGCTGGGGGATGGTTGGCCAGTCGGAATAGCTCTTGATGCCCTGCCGGATTTCCATGTCCTGCAGCACGTCGACGCTTTCGTAGGCGACGCCGCAATGGTCGAGGATGGAAACCGCGCGGTTGGAAAAGCCGCATTGCGGGAACAGCGGCGTGCCCTTCATGAAGAGGACGACGTCGTTGGCGCCGACGAGATCGGCGATGCGGGAATTGGTGTCGGTCATGGCTGTGCGCCCCCGAAAATTACTGGGTGAAGATTACTGCAAGTCTGCTGGTCAGGACGTGGGAGCTTGCGTGGTCAGTTGCAAGGCATGCAGCACGCCGCCCATCTTACCGTCCAGCGCCCCGTAGACCATCTTGTGCTGCGCGACCCGGCTCTTGCCGGCAAAGGCCGGGGAAACGACCCGCGCGGCATAATGGTCGCCGTCGCCCTTGAGGTCGGTGATCTCCACCTCGGCATCGGGCAGGGCGGCCTTGATCATGCCTTCGATTTCGGCAGCGCTCATCGGCATGGGATCAGCTCTGCTCCATCAGCTGGCGACGCGCTTCCACGGTCTTTTCTTCCAGCTTGGCGCGGATGTCGTCCTCGCTCACGTCGCAGTCCGCGGCGGTCAGGTCGCCCAGCAGCTTGCGGATCACGTCCTCGTCGCCCGCTTCCTCGAAATCGGCCTGCACGACCGCCTTCTTGTAAGCGTCGGTTTCCTCTTCGGTCAGGTTCATGAGGCCCGCCGCCCACTCGCCCAGCAGGCGGTTGCGCCGCGCCGCCACCTTGAAGGCGGTTTCCTCGTCCATCGCGAACTTGCGTTCCTCGCCCTTCCGGCGGTCGTTGAAATCGGTCATGGTCCTGCTCTCCGTAAGGCGGTGTCGGATATCGAAATAGGCGCCTGCCGGTGGCGGGACAAGCGGCGATCAGTCGATCGTGACGACGAGCTTGCCCACGGCGGTGCGGCTGTCGAGCTTCGCGATCGCATCGCCGCCGCGTTCCAGCGGATAGGTTTCGGACACCAGCGGATCGATCTTGCCGGCCTGCATCAGGTCGAACAGTTCGGCGACCTGCGCGCGGAACTTTGCCGGTTCGCGCGCGGTGAACGCACCCCAGAAGACGCCGCAGATGTCGCAGCTTTTCAGCAGCGTCAGGTTGAGCGGCATCTTCGCGATGCCCGCCGGGAAACCGACCACGAGGAAGCGGCCTTCCCAGGCGATGGAACGCAGCGCAGGCTCCGAATACTGCCCGCCGACGATGTCGTAGACGATGTTGGCGCCGTTCGGGCCGCAGGCCTCCTTGAACTTGGCCGCCAAATCCTTGGACGCGGCCTTGTCCATCTCGTCCCTGGTGTAGATCACGACCTCGTCCGCGCCGGCCTTGCGTGCGACTTCGCCCTTTTCCTCGCTGGACACCGCCGCGACGACGCGTGCGCCGTAAGCCTTGGCCAGTTCGACCGCGGACAGGCCCACGCCGCCCGCTGCGCCCAGGACTAGCACGGTATCGCCTTCCTTGATGTGACCGCGGTCCTTCAGGCCGTGGATCGTGGTGCCGTAGGTCATCAGGAGCGATGCGGCCTTTTCGAACGGGACCCCCTCGGGCACCTTGAAGGCGCGGCCGGCCTGGACTGTGACCTGTTCGACCAGCCCGCCATGTCCGATGCCGGCCAGCACGCGGTCACCGGGTGCGAAATCCGTGACGCCTTCGCCCACTTCCTCGACCACGCCGGAAATCTCGCCGCCGGGCGCGAAGGGGCGCTCCGGCTTGAACTGGTAGAGATCGCGGATGATCAGTGTGTCGGGAAAGTTGATCGCGCAGGCCTTGACCCGCACCAGCAACTCGCCGGCGCCCGGCTTGGGCGCGTCGACCTCGTCCAGCGTGAGTGTCTCGGGTCCGCCGACGGCGTGCGTGCGAAGTGCCTTCATGTGCGATTGTCTCCCATTGATGTTGCTGCGCGCCAAGGGCACGTCGAGGGGCTGGTCAGTCGGTTTCGGCCGGCTCCCCGCTGGGTGCCTCGGGCGCCTTGCCCCGGTCATCGCGCTTGCGCTTCGTGACGTAGAGCAGCGCCGCGGCAATGGCCGCCGAACCGATCGTCGCGGCCCCGATGGCCGCCTTGCCCGCGAGTTTCTTGCTGGTCATGCCGCTCCAATGAACATGACGCGCAGGCCGCGCAAGCCCCTGCGACACCTTGCGACGGACCTCCTTTCCGGATCGGTCTGAGATTCTTTTGCGAAAGGGCCGCCATCGTCATGGCTTTGAAAGGATATGGCTGCTAATTGACACTCATGTCAGCAAAACCCTTTGCCTTCCCGATCACGATCAAGCCCGCGGACATCGATTTCATGGGTCATGTGAACAATGCCCGTTACCTGGGCTGGGTGCAGGATGCGGTGCTGGCGCACTGGCGCAAGTTCGCGCCGGCGGACGCGGTGGCGCAGCGGGCCTGGGTCGCGCTCAAGCACGAGATCACCTATCGCAAGCCCGCTTTCCTCGAGGATGACGTCATCGCCAGCACCGTGCTGGAACAGGTGAAGGGCGCACGCGCCTTCTACCACACCGTCATCGAACGCGGCGGAGAAGTGCTGGCCGAAGTGAAGTCCAGCTGGTGCTGCATCGACGCCGAAAGCCTGCGGCCTGCCCGCATCGGCGAGGAAATCGCGTCCTATTTCTTTCCCCGCGCCGAAGCGCGCTGACGCAAGCTTCTGTTTCCATTCATCCTCGCCCGGGATAAGGCGGGGCATGGTCCGCGAACCCAGACGCATTTCCAGGAACCGGCAACAGGCCCTGATCGGGCTATCGCTCGCCTCGGCGATATTCGCCGCCTGGCTCGGTGTGCTGGGGTACGCGCTGTTCGCCTTCGACTTCAGCTGGGGCAACGCGCCCTTCGCCATCGGGATCGCGGCGCTCCTGTGCTGGCTGTTCGTCGGCCTGTTTATCGTCAGCCACGACGCGATGCATGGCTCGCTCGCGCCCGGCATGCCGCGGGTCAATGCCGCGGTCGGCGCGACATTGCTGTTCCTCTACGCAGGTTTCGACTGGGACAAGCTGAAGACGGCGCATTTCGCGCATCACAAGGCGCCGGGCACCGCGTCCGATCCGGATTTCGCGGCGGATCATCCGGAAGCCTTCTGGCCATGGTACGGCGTGTTCCTGCGCCGCTATTTCGGCTGGACCTCGATCGTCTTCGTGGTCGCGGTGTTCTGGATCTGCCATCTCGCCTTCGACGTGTCGGTCGGCAAGATGCTGTTCTTCTACGCGCTGCCGTCCATCGCCTCGTCCATCCAGCTATTCTATTTCGGCACCTATCGCCCGCATCGGCAGGGCGGGGAGCCGTTCGCGGACCGTCACCGCGCGCGCAGCGACGGGTTCGGCTCGCTTGCAAGCCTCGCCAGCTGCTACCATTTCGGCTATCACCACGAACACCACTGCCATCCGCACACGCCGTGGTGGGCGCTGCCCGCGAAGAGGCGCGCCGTCGCGGCGGAGCGGTCCCTGGCACTCGACGGAGCCCGGCCATGAGCCTTCCTGCCATCCTCGCCATCGTCATCGCCACGGTCGTGGCCATGGAAATCTACGCCTGGGCGATGCACAAATACGTCATGCACGGCTTCGGCTGGGCGTGGCATCGCGACCATCACGAGCCGCACGACAACATGCTCGAGCGCAACGACCTATACGCGCTGGTCGGCGCGGCGATGAGCATCGGCCTATTCGCCTGGGGTAGCGAGATCGTGCTTGGCGATGCGGCGTGGGAGCCGGCGACGTGGATCGGCGTGGGCGTGCTGATCTATGGCGTGATCTACACCTTCATTCACGACGGGCTGGTCCACCAGCGTTATTTCCGTTTCGTGCCCAAGCGCGGTTACGCCAAGCGCCTGGTCCAGGCGCACAAGCTGCACCACGCGACCATCGGGCGCGAGGGCGGCGTCAGTTTCGGCTTCGTCTGGGCGCGCGACCCGGCCAAGCTGAAGGCGGAACTCAGGCGCCAGCGCGAAGCCGGCATCGCAGTCGTGCGCGAGAGCGCCGGCGCCTGACGGATCCTACCGCATGTAGTTGACGTAGATCCCGTGGATCAGGCCTGGCAGGAACAGGATGATCGTCAGGATCAGGTTGATGATGAAGTCCCGGCCCAGTCCGTGCTTCAGCGCGACGCCGAGCGGCGGCAGCAGGATCGTGGCGATGAGAGTAATGATGGCCATCATGGCGCGGTTTCCCCGTTTCTCACGGCGACGAAGTGTCGCCTTTGCATGCGAAGCGGTCGACGGGCGGTTGCGTTCCACGCCCTAACATTTTCGACGATGCGCGCCGGAAACCTTTAGGACGCGGCAATCCGCGCCGCGTGTTCCTTTACCAGCGCGATCATGTTGGGCACGCCCTGGGTCCGGTTGCTCGACAGCTGGTTCTTCAGGTCGAAGGGTTCGAGCGCACCAGTGACGTCCATCTGCGCCACTTCGCCCGCGGGCCGGTCCTGTACCGCGGCGATGACAAGCGCCACGATGCCTTTTGTGATCGCGGCATTGCTGTCCGCCAGGAAATGCAGTTTCTCGCCCTCGCCGGTGGGATAGACCCAGACCGCGGCCGAACATCCCCGCACCAGCGTGGCATCGGTCTTGAGCGCATCCGGCATTTCTTCCAGGTCGCGCCCGAGTTCGATCAGCAAACGATAGCGTTCGTCGCCTTCGAGGAACTCGTATTCTTCACGGATGTCGTCGAGTGATCGCATGGTGCGGCATGTAGGCGCGTCTTCGCTGCGGTCAAAGTCCTGTCGCGCGTGATCCGAGAGGCGCTTGTTACAGGTCGACCCCGCTGGCGATTGCTTCCAGCTTGCGGATACGTTCCTTCAGGTCCGCGATCTCGATCCGGGCGACGCCGATGGCGGACCCGTTCTGCAGTTCGGGCGGGACCCTGGGGCCGCGCTCCAGTTCGCGCTCTTTCAGCGCGAGCCAGCCCTGCCAGCATCGCATGGCTGTCATCGATACGATCGCCAAAGCCGCAAGCACGGTGCTGGCCAGAAGGATTGCCTGTGTCACATGGTCCTCCATTCCCATCGCGTCCGGTTTCCTATTTCTTCTCGTCTCTCAGAGCTTCGATCTCGTCCGCGATCGCCTTGGCCTCGCGCCCGTCGACAGTGATCCGTTCGAGCACCTTGACCCGGTCGCGCAACTCGTCGAGCTCGCGCTGGACCTCGGGATCCTGGCGCGCATCCAGCGCCTTTGCCGTGTCGGTCTCGCGTTCCCGGTCGCGAAGCTGCTCGCCTTCGCGCAGCTGCTTCACGGTACGGTGGCGCTCGTAGATGATCATCACGATCGCCACGATCAGGACGACGGTCCAGACGCTGTTCATTGCGCACTCTCCTGTCGGATGCGGGTCCGATCCTCGATTGCATCCAGGTCGCGCAGCTGCTCGATCTGGCCTGCGAGGTCGCTGCGGTTCTCGGTCACGATCCGCTCAAGCACCCGGACCCGCTCTTCCATTCGTGAATAGTCGCCGTTGGAGAAGCGCGCTTCCTGCACCTTGGCTTCCGCGGCGCGGGCCTGCAGTTCGAGCTTGCGCTCCTTGTGCGCGGCTTCCTGCTTCTGGAACAGGTAGGCAGCCGGCATCACGATCAGGAGCATCAGCAGGATCGAGCCGAATATAACGAGGAGATTGCCGTCCATCAGTTGGCCTCCCGCTTCATGCCTTCGAGAGCGGCGAATTCGTGGGTCAGCTGGAAACCGCTGTCGGTCACGATCCGCTCCACGTTGGCGAGGCGGTCCTTCATCGACCCCAATTCGGCGCGCAGTTCCGCATTTTCCTGGGTCAGCAGCTTCACGCGCTCGACCGCTTCGTCGTTGCGCGGATAGACCGCCTTGCCCCAGCTGTTTTCCAGCGGGTAGCCGTGCCGGACGCGCATCCAGGTCGTGATGACCCAGCCGATCGTGATGGCGGTCACGCCGATCCCGACGGTGGCAGGAGTAATGAATTCCATCAGATGCGCTCCTTCTTTTCCATGTTCAGCGGCACGCCGCTGTCTTCCCGGCGCGCGGAGGGCCGGTCGCGCAGCGCCTCGATCTCGTCGGACAGCGAATAGCCCTTGTCGGTGACGATCCGTTCCAGGTTGACCATCCGGTCCTGCATGGAATCGAGCTGCCCTTTCAGCGCTTCATTCTCCGCCTTCAGGCGCTTCGTTTCGGCGCTGTCGCCGCGCTGCGTCTTGCCGCCCCATTCATCCTCGAGGTCGTAGCCGTGCTTGGCACGGATCCAGTTGTTGATCAGCCAGCCACCCGTGCTCAGCGCGATGATGGCGATGACGAAAGCAGGTCCACCCCAGTCCATCACACCGTCTCCTTGCGCGGCATGTCGAGCGGCGTGCCGCTGCCGGACTGTTCCACCGCCTGGCGATCGCGCAGCGCCTCGATCTGCGTGGCAACGTCGTAGCCGCGATCGGTGACGATCCGTTCCAGGACCTGCACCCGCTGTTCCAGCTGGGCGACGTGGCTGGCATATTGCGCGGCCTTTTCGCTGCTCATTTCCGCGGTGGCGGTAATGCGCTTTTCTTCCAGCTTCTTGCGGCCGTTCAGCCAGATGATGCCGAGGACCATCAGGAACGGCGCGGTTACCGCCGCCAGTCCCGTCAGTGCTCCGATGAATTCACCCATTTTTCTTCCCCTTGTCCCTTGGTATTCCTGACCTGGCGATTGTCCGTCGCGGTCAGCGCAGCTGTTCGATTTCGGCGCTCAGGCGCGGATTGCTGTTGACGTAGAAGCTTTCCACTTCGGCCAGCCGGCGGTCCACGTCCCGCATCCGTGCCCGGATTTCCCGGCTGGTGCGCTGCGGGCTCTGCCGTACGCGCTGCCAGTACCTCTGTTCTTCCGGCTCGCCGTAGAGGTGCTGCGGCTTCTTGTTCAGCAGCACGCCCATGATGAGGTAGGGCGGAATGGTCATGCCTCCGGTCAGGAAGGTCAGCGCGATGGCGCCCAGCCGGACCCAGATGGCGTTGACGCCGGTGTAGTCGGCGATGCCGGAACAGACGCCCAGCAGCTTGGCGTTCGCCTTGTCGCGATAGAGTGTGGTGCGCGGGCTGTTCACTGGGCGGTTCCTTTCTTCTGGGTGATCAGGCGATCGAGTTCGTGGAGCGGCTGGTTATCGGTTTCGCGGTTCGGCAGCAGCCGGGTGCGTTCGAATTCCGGATGGTCCGCGGCGACGAGCCGCTCGACCGTGTCCATCCGCTCGTCGAGGCGCTTGGCGAGCTGGTAGAGATCTTCCAGCAGCGCCTCGTCGTCGCTGGTGATGGTCGCGGCGGTCTTCCACTTGGTCACGTAGTGGAGGATCAGCCAGGGCAATCCGACCACGACGATCGGAACGATGATGATGGCTTCCCAGTCCATGGATCAGCCCTCCTTTCCGTCGCCATCGGTCTTGCCGAGGGCTTTCTTCATGGCGGCGAGTTCGTCGTCGATCTTGTCCGACCCTTCCAGGGCGGCGATCTCGTCGGCCAGCGTCGGCTTGCCGTCTTCGGCGATGCGCAGCGATTCCGCGCGACCTTCCGCGTAATCGACGCGGCGTTCCAGCTGGTCGAAGCGGCTCAGCGCCTCGTCCGTGCGTTCCGTGCTCATCAGCGTACGCAGCTTGACGCGGTTCTCCGCGCTTTCGAGGCGGGCGGCGATCTGGCTCTGCCGGCTGCGGGCTTCGCGCAGGCGATGCTGCAGCTTCTGGATGTCCTGTTCGTAGGCGCGCAGCGCGTCGTCGAGGACGGAGATTTCCTCCTTCAGCTGCTCGGACGTGTCGGCGGCCTTCTTCTTCTCGACCAGCGCGGCCCGGGCCAGGTCTTCGCGGTCCTTGCTCAGCGCCAGTTGCGCCTTGTCGGCCCAGTCGGCCTGGAGCTTGTCCAGCTTGACCGTCGCGCGGTGCATTTCCTTCTGGTCCGCGATGGTGCGCGCAGCGCTCGCCCGCACCTCGACCAGCGTTTCCTCCATTTCGAGGATGATCATGCGGATCATCTTCTGGGGATCGTCCGCCTTGTCGAGCATGTCGTTGAAGTTGGCCGCGATGATGTCGCGGGTGCGGCTGAAAATTCCCATGAAGGCGGCTCCGGAGTTGAAAAGGTCGATGGCGTCGTCGCGACGCGGGGATTGCTGCGGACGCTGGGTCGGCGTGGGACTGCGGCGCAGGCGCTCCACCTCGGCCTCGATCCGGGACAGCTGCTTGCCGTCCCTGATCGGGCTCAGGGGATCGCCGCCGCGCGGGCTGTTCATGCCAGCTCCATCGTCTGCAGCGGCAGGGTAACGGCTTGCGCAGGCGAGGTGAACATCTGCGTGCTGACCGCGACGAACAGCGTCATGGCCACGGTGCTGATGAGTGCGGCCTTGCCCACTTTCGTCTTCAGGAATTCGCGGTCGAACATGTCTTGTGTTTCCTCTGGCAGGTCTCGTGTCTGCTCCAAACGATGCAGCGACCGTGCCAATTTCAAAAATACACTAAAAATCAGTACCATAGGGCCAAATCGACGAACGGCATATGGTGTGTATTGCCATGTATCGGGAAATCTCACTATATTTCGGGCATGGAGCGGGAAAACCAGTTTATCGGGCAGTCCGGCGCGTTTCTCGATGCGGTCGAGCGGACCAGTCGCGCGGCGCCAATGCGGCGCCCCGTGCTCGTCATCGGCGAGCGGGGAACCGGCAAGGAGCTGATCGCGGAGCGCCTCCATCGCCTGTCGGAGCGGTGGGACGAGCCGCTGGTCACCATGAACTGCGCGGCGCTGCCCGAAACGCTGATCGAGGCGGAATTGTTCGGACACGAAGCCGGCGCTTTCACCGGCGCGACCAAGGCACGGGTCGGCCGGTTCGAGGAGGCCGACAAGGGCACGCTGTTCCTCGACGAGCTCGGCACGCTCAGCATGGCGGCGCAGGAACGGCTGCTGCGCGCGGTCGAATATGGCGAGGTCACGCGTATCGGTGCGAGCCGCCCGGTGCGGGTCGACGTAAGGATCGTCGGTGCGACGAACGAGGACCTGCAGGCGCGGGCGGAAGACGGGACGTTCCGCGCGGACCTGCTCGACCGGCTCAGCTTCGAAGTGATCACGCTGCCCCCGCTGCGGGTCCGGGAAGGCGATATCGGCGTGCTGGCGGATTTTTTCGGCCGGCGGATGGCGGCGGAAATCGGCTGGGAAGCATGGCCCGGCTTTGCCGAGCACGTCCAGTCGCAGCTGGAAGAGCATCCCTGGCCGGGCAATGTGCGCGAATTGCGCAACGTGGTCGAACGCGCGGTCTATCGCTGGGACGACTGGTCCGAACCGATCGGCCATGTCGTGTTCGACCCCTTCGACAGTCCGTGGAAGCCGACCCCGACACCTTCGGCGCGAAAGTCCGAACAGGCGTCCGGGAAGGCGCCGCCGGCTTCGACCGGGCCGGACCTTGATGCGATCGACGACCTGCGCGGCGCGGTGGACGAGCACGAGAAGCGCATCGTCGAGCACGCGCTCGGCCGCCATCGCTGGAACCAGCGCCAGACGGCCAAGGCACTTGGCCTCAGCTACGACCAGTTGCGCCATGCCATCAAGAAGCACGGCCTTTCCAGCGATTGACGCGACTTCAACCTTTGCTTGCTAACCGCCGAACTCCGAACGGAATTGAGGGGCGAGGGCATGCGCAGGCTTCTGGATGACATCTCGCGCAATCATCCGGACGTCTTCGGCAATGAAAAGCGCTATTATTACGAACGGCGCAAGCGGCGGGGCATGGGCCGAATGGTCGGGATCGCGGGCACCGTGTTGCTTTTCATGGGCATGGTCGGATGCCAGATGGCGGTGCATTCCAGTTTCGACCGCGGAATCGAGCAGATGAAGGCTGCAGAAGCCGAAGCCGCCGAAGCGAAGCGCTGCACCAACCCCTGGGCCGCGAATTGCGATGAAGGCGACCGCTAGGCCTTCGCCCGGCAACCCAATTTTTACCGGCTTTGCGCTAGGCAACGCGCATCATGCATCGCACGCTCGAACTGCTTTTCGATATCATCATGATCCCGTTCCGCGCGATCAGTGGGTGCATCGTCATGATGATCGTGCTGGGCGTCGTGATCTCGGGCGCGACCAGCTACGTCGCCTATCGCGCCACCGCGGCGGCAGATATGTCCGATACCGACGACGCGGCGGATGCCGAGCGGCGCCTGCGGGAAAGCAACGCCGCGGCGCTGTCCACGGAAGGATGGGGCGCAGGCGACTTCTCCGAATCGCGGCCGCCGCGCAACCGGTCCTTCGGCGATCCGATGACCGATCCCGACCGCGAGCGGCAGGACGCATCGCCCTCCGACGACTGGGGAGCGGAAAGCTACTGAGCGCGATAGCGCTTGCAATCCGCACGCCGCACGCCTAGCTGACACCCATCCCGACATCGTCGTGACATTTCGGGCTGGCGCCTCCGGGGGCCGGCCACAAACCTTTGGGCCACTGGTCTGGACACCGAACTGTCATCGCGATGCGGCAAGCTGGAGAGCCGATGGCCGATATCGAACGCCTGACCGAAGTGATTGAACCCGAAGCGCAAGCGCTCGGCTTCGACCTCGTGCGCGTGAAGATGATGCCGTCCGAGGCCGGCGATGGCGGCCAGGCGCTGCAGATCATGGCGGAAGACCCGGCGACCGGGCAGCTGGTGATCGAGCAGTGCGCCGCCCTGTCGCGCCGCGTGTCCGAACGGATCGACGCCCTGGAAGAGCAGGGCGAGGTGCTGGTCGAAGGCGCCTATCATCTGGAAGTCAGCAGTCCGGGTATCGACCGTCCGCTGACGCGGCCGAAGGATTTCGACCAGTGGACGGGGCACGAGGCGAAGATCAGCCTGACCGAGAAGGTCGACGGTCATCGCAACCTGCGCGGCAAGCTGGACGGGGTCGAAGGCCCGATGGTCGCCATACTGGATAACCGCTCCGGCCGCATCGAAGTGCCGCTATCCGCCATTCATGCCGCGAAGCTGGTCCTGACGGACGAGCTCATCGCGGCGACCAGACCGCTCGACACCACTGGTGCCGAAGACATTATCGAAGACGAAGAAGAAAAGGCAGACGACTGATGGCCAGTGCCATTTCCGCCAACAAGGCCGAATTGCTAGCGATCGCGAACTCGGTCGCCTCCGAAAAGATGATCGACAAGGCGATCGTCATCGAGGCGATGGAAGAAGCGATCCAGAAGAGTGCGCGCAACCGCTACGGTGCCGAGAACGACATCCGCGCGAAGCTCGATCCGCAGACCGGCGACCTGTCGCTGTGGCGCGTGGTCGAGGTGGTTGAGGAGGTCGAGGACTACTTCAAGCAGGTGGACCTCAAGGCCGCGCAGAAGCTCAAGGAAGACGCGGTCGTAGGCGACTTCATCGTCGATCCGCTGCCGCCCGTCGACCTCGGCCGCATCGACGCGCAGAGCGCCAAGCAGGTGATCTTCCAGAAGGTCCGCGATGCCGAGCGCGAGCGCCAGTACGAGGAATTCAAGGACCGCGCGGGCGAGATCATCACCGGCGTCATCAAGTCGGTCGAATTCGGCCACGTGATCGTCAATCTCGGCCGGGCCGAAGGCGTCATCCGCCGCGACCAGCAGATCCCGCGCGAAGCCGCGCGTGTCGGCGAGCGCGTGCGCGCGCTCATCACCAAGGTGGAACGCAACAATCGCGGCCACCAGATCTTCCTCAGCCGCGCTGCGCCCGATTTCATGCGCAAGCTGTTCGCCCAGGAAGTGCCGGAAATCTACGACGGCATCATCGAGATCAAGGCCGCCGCCCGCGACCCGGGAAGTCGCGCCAAGATCGGCGTGATCAGCCACGATTCCAGCATCGACCCGGTCGGCGCCTGCGTCGGCATGAAGGGCAGCCGCGTTCAGGCAGTGGTGCAGGAACTGCAGGGCGAGAAGATCGACATCATCCCCTGGAGCGAGGAACAGGCGACCTTCATCGTCAACGCGCTCCAGCCCGCCACCGTCAGCCGCGTCGTCCTCGACGAGGACGAGGGGCGGATCGAGGTAGTCGTTCCCGACGACCAGCTGAGCCTCGCCATCGGCCGTCGTGGCCAGAACGTGCGTCTCGCCAGCCAGCTGACCGGTCACCAGATCGACATCATGACCGAGGAAGAGGCGAGCGAGAAGCAGAGCAAGGAATTCGCCGAACGCTCCAAGATGTTCGAGGAAGAGCTCGACGTGGACGAGACGCTGTCCCAGCTGCTGGTGGCCGAAGGCTTCCAGGAACTGGAAGAGGTCGCCTATGTCGAACTGGACGAGCTCGCCTCGATCGAGGGCTTCGACGAGGAACTGGCCGAGGAACTCCAGAACCGCGCCCAGGAAGCGATCGAGCGCCAGGAAGAAGCCGCCCGCGCGGAACGCCGCGAACTGGGCGTGGAAGACGCACTGGCGGACATCCCGCACCTGACCGAGACCATGCTGGTCACGCTGGGCAAGGGCGGAATCAAGACGCTGGACGATCTCGCCGATCTCGCCACCGACGAGCTGATCGCGAAGAAGCGCGCCGCGCCGCGCCGCCGTCCGAGCGCGGACGGCCCGACCATGAAGGCGGACGTGTCGCGCCGGCCGGAAGATCGGGGCGGTGTGCTGGGCGAATACGGCCTCTCCGAAGAGCAGGGCAACGAGATCATCATGGCTGCCCGCGCGCACTGGTTCGAGGACGAGGAACCGCAGGCGACTGCCGGAACGGCCGATGCCGAGCCGGTGGCCGACGGCGCCGAAACGCAGGAGGCCGCCGATGCGGACTCCGAACAATGAGAGCCTGACCGCAGACATCGCTGACACGGCGCGGGCCCGGACGAACTCCGGGTCCGCCCGGTCCTGTCCGGAACGCCGCTGCATCCTGACCGGCGAGACCGCGCCGCGCGCCGCATTGGTGCGCCTGGCGATCTCGCCCGATGGTCAGGTTCTGCCCGATCCGCACGCCAAGGCACCGGGACGCGGAGCATGGCTCGGCGTCTCGCGAAGCGAGCTCGAGGCTACAATGGAGAAGGGTCGCCTGCGCGGCGCCCTGGCACGCGCCTTCAAGGGCGCGCCGCTGAGCGTGCCGGAGGACCTCCCCGATCGCATCGCGGAATCGCTGGTCCGCGCACTGCAGGACCGGCTGGGGCTCGAAATGCGCACCGGTGCTCTTATCTTGGGGTCCGAAAGGATTGCCGAAAAGGCACGCATGGGCACGGTCGCGCTGCTCCTGCATGCGTCCGACAGCAGCGAGGGCGGGCGCAGCAGGCTGGACCAGGCCTGGCGCGTGGGACGCGACATGGAAGGGTCCGGCGACCGCGGTATCGTCCTGCCACTGGACCGGACCGCACTCTCTGTGGCATTGGGCCGCGAGAATGTCGTCCACCTAGCGCTGGCCGATGATGCTTCGGCCGCACGGATCATGGCGATCCTGGCGCGCCTTACGCATTTTATCGGGCACGATACCGTGCCTTCGACCGAGACCGATACCGGGGCCGCGCCGCTTCCGGGCGACGAACCGACTGAGTGAGAAAGAACGAACACGCGAATGGCTGACGAAAACGACAAGAAACTCACCCGCAAGCCGCTGTCCCTCAAGGGGAGCCAGCCGGGCGAGGTGAAGCAGACCTTCAGCCACGGGCGCACCAACAAGGTTGCGGTCGAGGTGAAGCGTCGTCGCAAGCTGGTGAAGCCGGGCGAGGAAAAGGCCGCGCCTGCGCCGACTCCCGAGCCTACGCCTGCTCCGGCGCCCGAACCGGCACCGACGCCTGCTCCGGCGGCCCCCAAGCCCGCGCCGAAGAAGGCTGCGCCGGACGGCGAGACCCCGCAGGAGCGGGTCGCACGCCTGCAGCGCGAGGCCGAGGAAGAGCGCCTGCGCCTGGCCGAGGAAGCGCGCAAGCGCGAAGACCAGAAGGCGCGCGAAGCAGCCGAGAACGAGAAGCGCCGCGCCGAGGAAAACGCCAAGGCGAAGGAAGAGGCCGCCAAGCGCGCCGAGGAGGAGGCGAAGGCCGAACCGGCGCCCGAACCCGCCGCGCAGAGCGACGAGGCGAAGCCTGCAGAAAGCGCGCCCGAAGCGAAGGGCACGGCCCAGCCGGCCGCGCGCAAGTTCACGCCTGTCCAGCGGCCCGAGCCCAAGAAGCCCGCGCCGAAGAAGGAAGAAAAGCCCAAGCGGACCGCGGAACGCCCCGACAAGCGCCGCAGCGGCAAGCTGACCGTCACCAAGGCGCTGAACGAGGACGAGGGCCGCCGCGCCCGCAGTCTCGCCGCGCTCAAGCGTGCGCGCGAAAAGGAACGTCGCCTCCAGGGTGGCGGCTCTTCCAAGCCGCGCGAGAAGCAGGTGCGCGACGTGGTCGTGCCCGAAGCCATCACCGTTGGCGAACTGGCCAAGCGGATGGGTGAGAAGGGCGCCGACCTGGTGAAGGAGCTGTTCAATCTCGACATGATGGTCACGGTCAACCAGACCATTGACCAGGATACGGCGGAATTGCTGGTCGAACAGTTCGGCCACAACATCCAGAAGGTGTCAGAGGCCGATGTCGATATCGACACGACCGAGGACGAGGATCCTGAAGAGACCAAGACGCCGCGTCCGCCGGTGGTCACCATCATGGGCCATGTCGATCACGGCAAGACCAGTCTGCTCGACGCGCTCCGCGGGGCCAATGTCGTCAAGGGCGAAGCCGGCGGCATCACCCAGCACATCGGCAGCTACCAGATCAAGACGAAGTCGGGCGGGAAGATCACCTTCCTCGACACGCCGGGCCACGCCGCGTTCAGCGAAATGCGCGCGCGCGGTGCCAATGTGACCGATATCGTCGTGCTGGTCGTGGCGGCGGATGACGGGATCATGCCGCAGACCATCGAGGCGATCGCCCATACCAAGGCGGCCGGCGTGCCGATGATCGTGGCGATCAACAAGATGGACAAGCCGGAAGCCAATCCGGACAACATCCGCAATCGCCTGCTCGAGCATGAAGTGATCGTCGAGAAGATGTCCGGCGACGTGCAGGACGTGGAAATCTCCGCCAAGGAGAAGACCGGTCTCGACCAGCTGATCGAGCAGATCGAACTCCAGGCCGAGCTGCTCGAACTGAAGGCGCGTGCGGATCGCCCGGCGGAAGCCACCGTGATCGAGGCGCAGCTGGACAAGGGCCGCGGCCCTGTCGCCACCGTCATCGTGACGCGCGGTACGCTCCGCCGCGGGGACACCTTCGTGGTCGGCACGCAGAGCGGCAAGGTCCGTGCAGTGATCGACGATCAGGGCAAGCAGGTAAAGGAAGCCGGACCCTCCATGCCGGTCGAGGTCCTGGGTCTCGGCGGCGTGCCGGGCGCGGGCGACCAGCTCGCCGTGGTCGAGAACGAACAGCGTGCCCGCGAAGTGGCCGAATATCGCCAGGAAAAGGCGACGGAAAAGCGCACTGCGCTCGCCCCGACCAGCTTCGACACGATGTTCAACAACCTCGCCGCAAACGTCATCGAATATCCGGTGGTCGTGAAGGCGGACGTGCAGGGCAGCGTGGAAGCGATCGTGACCGCGCTGCACAATCTTTCGAACGACGAGATCAAGGTCCGCGTTCTGCATGCAGGCGTGGGTGCGATCACGGAAAGTGACGTCACGCTGGCGGCGGCTTCGAAGGCGCCGATCATCGGCTTCAACGTGCGTCCCAACGCCAAGGCGCGCGATCTGGTGAAGCGGGACGGCGTGGAGATGAAGTACTACGACGTCATCTACCACCTGACCGACGAGATCGCGAAGGAAATGGCGGGTGAGCTGGGTCCGGAGCGGATCGAGACCGTCGTCGGCCGCGCAGCGGTCAAGGAAGTCTTCCGCTCGGGCAAGAAGGACAAGGCCGCCGGCCTGCTGGTCGAGGAAGGTGTCATTCGCAAGGGGCTGCACGCACGTCTCACGCGCGACGACGTCATCGTTTCGGCCACCACGATCGCCAGCCTGCGTCGCTTCAAGGACGATGTCGACGAGGTGCGCGCGGGTCTGGAATGCGGCGTGGTCCTTGCCGACACCAACGACATCCAGCCGGGCGACCAGCTGGAAGTGTTCGAGGTCGAGGAACGCGAACGCACGCTCTAAGCATACGAAAAGGGGCGGTCCGACGACCGCCCCCTTCCTTGTTTTCGATTTCTGTGGCCGGTCAGCGCAGCAAGTTGCTGAACACTGCCGAGACGATGCCGCTGGTGATGCCGATCAGCAGCACGTCATCGCCCGACCGGACATAACGGTAACCACGCGGCGGCGGGCGCAGGCGACGGCTTTCGCGATAGCTCACCTCGCGGTAGTTGCGGGCGTAGCGACGGTCGAACCGCTCACCCTGGCGATACCGCTTCCAGGTATGGCGCTGCGGTGCCTTCTTCACCACCACCACGCGATGATCACGGTCGCGGTAATGGTGCCGGTCGCGATCACGATCGCTCGCATGGGCGGTTGCGGGAAGAGTGGCGATGGCCGCAGTCGCCATCATGATGCCGATAATGCGCTTCATTGTTCATCTCCTTCGCTGTGAACATGAACACTCTACGCGACTTGCCGGGAAATTTCCGTCGCGAATTGTCGCAATTTGTGACGCGCGCCCCATGAAGCTAGGACACTTCCGATAACACCTACCGAAAGACGAACATGGCACGCCGCGAACAATATTCAGCAGAACAGCATTCGGTCCGCGTCCTCAAGGTGGGGGAGCGGGTGCGTCATATCCTGTCCGAGCTGCTGGCACGGCAGGAGGTGCACGACGATGTCGTATCGGCCGCCAATATCTCGGTCACCGAGGTGCGCATGAGCCCGGACCTGCGCAATGCGACGGCCTATGTGAAGCCGCTGCTGGGGCGGGACGAGGACGAGATCGTATCGGCCCTGCGGCAGAACACGGCCTATCTCCAGCGGGAGGTGGCCCGGCGGCTGGGTCTCAAGTTCGCGCCGAAGCTGAAGTTCCGCGCGGACGAGACGTTCGAGGAAGCCAGCCGGATCGAGGATCTCCTCAATGATCCGAAAGTGGCGCGGGACCTCGACCCGGAAGACTGAGAGGGCGATGCGCGGCATCGCCCTCGTCGGGTGTTACGGCGCGGCAGCGGCGCCCGGCAGCACGTAGCCGACCGGCGCATCCGGCCCAAGCGGGATGCCGAGATAGAACCACGCGACGATCAGTATGACGCCCGAAATCAACAGCCAGATCGAATAGGGGATCATCATCGCGGTCAGGCTACCGAGCCCGAAATCCTTCTGCCAGCGCTGTGCGAACACGAGGATAAGCGGGAAATACACCATCAACGGGGTGATGATGTTGGTCGCGCTGTCGCCCACGCGATAGGCGGCGGTCGCGCCTTCCGGACTGATGCCGAGAAGCATGAGCATCGGAACAAGGATCGGAGCGAGCAATGCCCACTTGGCGCTCGCCGAGCCGACGAAGAGGTTCAGCAGGCCCGTGAACAGGACCATCAGGCCGAGGACCAGCGGAAGCGGGAGGCCCGTGGACTGGATGCCCGCGGCTCCGTGAACTGCCGAGATCAGCCCGAGATTGGACCAGTTGAACATCTCCACGAAATGCGCCGCGGCGAAGGCAAGGACGAGATAATAGCCCATGTCCTTCATCGATTCCGCCATCATGGCGACCAGGTCGCGGTGGTTCTTGATCGTCCCGGCCGCGCGGCCATAGGCCCAGCCGGTCAAGAGGAAGAGCACGAAGAACGCCGCAACCAGCGAACGGTAGAGCGGATCGAGCTGCGTGTGGATGGAGCAGTCCCCTGCCGGCACGGCGTCGCAGGCCGCTTCGTTGATGAGCGGCGTGCCGGGTCCGAAGACCATCAGCAGCCAGAGCCCGACCACGAACAGCGCGGCGAGGCCTGCATGGCGAAGTCCCTTCGCGGCTCGTGCGCCTGTATGGTCTTCCGGGTCGGGGCTCGTGTCCGCGTCCTGCGCACTCGCCGATGCGCCGCCCTTCCACGGACCGAGCCGCGGCTCGATGATCCTGTCAGTCACCCACCAGATGATCGGCAAGTAGAGGAACGTCATCGCGGCGATGAAATACCAGTTTCCTGCGATATTCGCCGTCCATGTCGGGTCGAGCGCGCTCGCTTCGACCGCCTCCTGCGTGATCCCGAACAGCAGCGCGTCCAGCTGGCCGGGCGAGATATTGGCGGAGAACCCGCCCGACACGCCGGCGAAGGCCGCCGCGATGCCCGCCAGCGGATGGCGTCCGGCCGCGGCGAACAGGACGCCTGCAAGCGGGATCAGCACGACGTAGCCGGCGTCGGCCGCGTGGTTGCCGATCATGGCGACGAGAGCGACGACCGGCGTCAGCAAGGCCTTGGGCGCGTTCTTGACCGCGCTCGACATGCCGGCGGCGAAGAAGCCCGATCGTTCCGCGACCCCTGCGCCCAGCATCACCACGAGGACGTAGCCCAGCGGGTGGAAGTGGGTGAAGGTGACCGGCATTTCGACCCACAGCCGCTGGATGTTCTCCGGCGAAAGCAGGCTGAGCGCGCGGATGACTTCCGGCTGGCCGGTGGTCGCATCGAGTGCGGTCGGATGGACGGCGGAAACGCCGGCAAACGCGCAGATGACCGAGATGACCACCAGCGCGATGATCAGGTAGAAGAATATGAAGACCGGATCGGGCAGCCGATTGCCGGTCTTTTCCACCCAGCCGAGAAAACCCTTCTGCTCCGGTGCGGGAGCGGCGATCGCTTCTGCCACGTCTTCCATCCTCTCTGAAAACCCTTCGGCGCGGCTAGCATTGCGGGTGCGCCCTGTCGCCCTCCTTAACATTTGCGTCCGCGCTTCGACGGCGTAGGGAGGACAGCAGATGGCGAAGCTCTATTTCTATTATGCGAGCATGAATGCGGGCAAGAGCAGCACCCTGTTGCAGACTGCGTTCAATTACGGGGAGCAGGGGATGCGCGTGTCACTCTGGACCGCGGCGATCGACAACCGCCCGGGTTTTGGCGCGATCAGCAGCCGGATCGGACTTGCCAGCGATGCGCATCGGTTCGGGCCGGACACGGACATCGAAGGGCGCGTCGTGGAGGACCATGGGCAGGATGCCGTCTCATGCGTGCTGGTGGACGAGGCGCAGTTCCTGACGCGCGATCAGGCCTGGCAGATGGCGCGGCTTGCGGACGCCCATAACATCCCGGTCCTGTGTTACGGGCTGCGGACGGACTTCCAGGGACAGCTCTTCGAAGGCGCGGCCGCGCTACTCGGCATTGCCGATGCGCTCGTGGAATTGAAGGCGATCTGCCATTGCGGGCGCAAGGCGACGATGAACGTCCGGATCGATGCGGCGGGGCAGCCGGTCCGGGAAGGCGCGCAGACGGAGATCGGCGGAAACGAGCGTTACGTCGCGATGTGCCGCCGCCACTTCAGCGAAGCGATGCGCGGCCCCATATAGCGGCCATGACCGAAACGCTTTCCCTGATCCTGATTCTGGTGCCGTGCCTCGTGATCGCCATCGTCTTTCACGAAGTGGCGCATGGTTGGACCGCGCTGGCGCTGGGCGACACGACCGCGCGCGACCGCGGACGGCTGACGCTCAATCCCGTTCGCCATGTCGATCCGGTCGGCACTTTGGTCGTCCCGGGGGCGCTGGCCTTGCTGGGAGGGCCGATCTTCGGCTGGGCCAAGCCGGTGCCTGTCCTGCGCAACCGGTTGAACAATCCGCGTTTCGGAATGATGCTCGTGGCGGCGGCCGGACCGCTCACGAACCTCGTGCTGGCGGTATTCGGCGCAGCCGCGCTCGGTATCGCCTACGGCCAGATAAGCGGCCCGCCGGAAGGCCTGCTGGCAGGAGTGATCCAGGGCCTGCAGATATTCCTGCTGCTCAACATCTTCCTGGCGCTATTCAACCTCCTCCCGATCCCGCCCTTCGACGGCTCGCACATCGCGGAAGGCCTGATGCCGCGCTCCATGGCGGTGCAGTTCCAGAAGCTGCAGCAGGTGGGAATGCTGTTCCTGATCGGCCTGATCGCAGTGACCTGGGCGTTCCCGCAGACGGGCATCATCGAACGGTTCGTCTTGCCGCCGGTGGACTGGCTGTTCGGGTACTACAACGCGCTCGCGCTCTGGATTGCGGGGTTCTGATCGGCGAACCACCGCGCGACTGCGGTCCGCTCGCCTTCCACCAGGTGCAGCCCCAGCTTGCTGCGGCGCCAAAGAACGTCGTCGGCAGAGCGGGCGAACTCCTGCGCGACGAGATAGCGTAGCTCCGCCTCGAACAGGCCGAGGGCGATCTCGGCGCCGGGGGGAAGGGGCTGCGCTGGCGTGCCGACGATGCGGTCGATGCGGGTTCCGTAAGCGGTCGCCATGCGATCGATCGCAGACTCGCCAAAGGTGTCGGCAGCCCATGCGAAACGTCGCGCGACCTCCGCGCTACCCGCCCGCACGTCCTCGATGTCGCCGCCGGGCAGGGGCACCCCCGCCGTCCATGCCGCGCCCGGCAGGTCCAGCCTCTCCAGCGCATGCTCGGCCAGCTTGCGATAGGTGGTGATCTTCCCGCCGAAAATGGACAGGATCGGCGCGCCGCCTTCGCGGTCCAGTTCGAATGTGTAGTCGCGCGTGACGGTCGAATTGTTCGCCGACCGGTCTTCGTAGAGCGGTCGCACCCCGGCATAGCTGGACACGGCATCGCCGGGCCACACGTCCTGCGAAAGGTATTCGTTCACGGCTGCGCAAATATAGCGCGCTTCCTCGTCCGAAATGGCGATCGTGTCCGGATCGCCGGTGAAGAGGACGTCGGTCGTGCCGACCAGCGTGTAGTTCCGTTCATAGGGGATCGCGAACACGATCCGCCCGTCGCCGTTCTGGAAGATATAGGCGTGCTGCCCCTCGAACAGGCGGGGGAAGATCAAATGGCTTCCCTTCACCAGCCGCAAGTTGCGGTGTTCCTCTCCCGGCACCGCGCGGCCCAGCACGGCATCGACCCATGGACCGGCCGCGTTGACGATCGCGCGGGCTTCCACCTTCGTGTCCGCGCCGTCGTGGCGCAGGGTCGCGGTCCAGCGGTCTGCACCCCTTTCCAGTGCCACGCACTCGGTCCGCGTCCGCACGTCGGCACCGCGTTCCTTGGCATCGACCGCGTTCAAGACCACCAGGCGCGCATCCTCCACCCAGCAGTCCGAATATTCGAACCCGCTGGTCAGCCGGTCTTCCAGCACGCCGCGATGGGGCGGCTGGCGCAGGTCCACGGTCCGCGTGGGCGCCAACAGCTTGCGGCCCCCGATATGATCATAGAGGAACAGGCCGAGCCGCAGCAGCCATCTGGGTCTCAGGCCCTTGTCGTGCGGCAGTACGAAACGCAGCGGCCAGATGATGTGCGGCGCGTTCTTCAGCAGAACCTCGCGCTCCAGCAGGCTCTCGCGCACCAGGCGGAACTCGTAATGCTCCAAGTAGCGAAGGCCGCCATGGACCAGCTTTGTGCTGGCGCTGGAGGTATGCTGCGCCAGATCGTCCTTTTCGACCAGCAGCACACGCAGCCCGCGCCCCGCGGCGTCGCGCGCGATCCCGGCACCGTTGATGCCGCCGCCGATGACAAGCAGGTCGAATGGCTCCTTCATTGCCGGAAGGATTGGCGTGTGCGCGCCGCTTTGGCTAGGCCGCGGCGGTGACCGAGGAAAAGAAACCCGCGCCCAATGGCTGGATCCTGCTCGACAAGCCGCGCGGGCTCGGCTCGACGCAGGCGGTCGGCGCGGTGAAGCGCAACTTGCGGGAGGGCGGCTATGCGAAGACCAAGGTCGGGCATGGCGGTACCCTGGACCCGCTGGCCGAAGGCGTCCTGCCGATCGCGCTGGGCGAGGCGACCAAGCTGGCCGGCCGGATGCTGGATGCGAGCAAGGTGTACGAATTCACCGTCCAGTTCGGCGAGGAAACCGACACGCTCGATACGGAAGGGGAGGTGGTCGAACGATCCGACCGCCGCCCGCCCATGGCGGCCATCGCCGCGATATGCGATCATTTCACCGGTGAGATCGACCAGGTGCCGCCGGCCTATTCGGCCCTGAAGGTGGACGGGCAGCGGGCCTATGACCGGGCCCGGCGCGGCGAGGATGTCGAGCTGGCAACGCGGCGCGTGACCATCCACTCGCTTGCTCTTGCGAGCGTGCGCGACGACGGGGACGAGGCGCCGTCGGCGTTCGACACGGTTGCGGGCCGGCCGGACCCGTACGATCCGCAGGCGCCGCTGGAACTGGCGGATGCGGTGACGCTCGTCGCGCATGTTTCCAAGGGGACGTATATCCGCAGCCTTGCACGGGATATCGCACGCGCCCTTGGCACCGTGGGGCACGTTACATATCTCAGGCGTACGCGAGCCGGCCCGTTCCGCGAGGAACAGGCGATTTCACTGGACAATCTGAACGAAATCGGTAAGGGCGCGCCACTTCAAGACCTCCTCCTGCCACTCGAGGCGGGGCTGGACGACATCCCGGCTCTGCAACTCGATCCTGATAGCGCGCAGGCGGTCCGACAGGGCCGGGTCATTTCAGGGCTGCCCCAGATCGACGGGCTCCATCTCGCGAAATCGGGCGACGTTCCGGTAGCGCTGGTCGAGGTCGAAGGTGGCACGGCACGGGTCGTGCGGGGCTTCAACTTTCCCGATGTCGCGGAGTAAATGCCAATGTCGGTGACTGCCGAGAAGAAGACCGAAATCATCCAGGACAACGCCCAGAGCAAGGGCGATACCGGATCCCCCGAAGTGCAGGTCGCGATCCTGACGGAACGCATCCGCAACCTGACCGATCACTTCAAGGATCACCACAAGGACAACCATTCGCGTCGCGGCCTCCTCCAGATGGTCAACAAGCGTCGCTCTCTCCTGGCCTATCTCAAGAAGAAGGACGTGGAGCGTTACAACGCGCTGATCCAGAAGCTGGGCCTGCGCAAATAAGAGTTTCTCGAAGGGGCGGCTCCAAGGGCCGCCCCTTCGTCTATCCGGCATCCGCGCAATCCGGCGCGGGGCCAGCGGGGCACAGCGAAAGCCCCGAACCGGACCGGGACGGTATACCCGGCACAAGAGGCCCCGCGCGGCAATGTGGCCGGCGGGACAAAAGGAAAATACATGTTCGACAAGAAAACCGTATCGCTGGAGTGGGGCGGAAAGACCCTCACCCTCGAAACCGGCCAGATCGCCCGTCAGGCAGACGGTGCCGTGCTGGCCACTTATGGCGAGACCGTGGTGCTGTGCGCCGTGACCGCCGCACGCAACGTTCGCGAAGGGCAGGACTTCTTCCCGCTGACCGTGAACTACCAGGAAAAGTTCTCCGCCGCCGGCCGCATTCCCGGTGGCTTCTTCAAGCGCGAAGCGCGCCCGACCGAGAAGGAAACGCTGGTTTCGCGTCTGATCGACCGGCCCGTGCGTCCGCTCTTCCCCGAAGGTTTCTACAACGAGATCAACGTGATCGCGCAGGTCCTGTCCTATGACGGCGAGACCGAGCCCGATATCGTCGCCATGGTCGCGGCCAGTGCCGCCCTTACCATCAGCGGCCTGCCCTTCATGGGCCCGATCGGCGCCGCGCGCGTCGGCTTCCGCAATGGCGAGTACGAGCTCAATCCGAGCCTTGCGACCTGCCTCGACGAGGAAGGTCGTCTCGACCTCGTCGTCGCCGCGACCAACGACGCGGTGATGATGGTCGAATCCGAAGCGAAGGAACTGACCGAAGACGAAATGCTCGGCGCCGTCATGTTCGCGCACGAGGAATCGAAGAAGGTCATCGGCGCGATCATCGACCTGGCCGAACAGGCCGCCAAGGACCCGTGGGAACTCGCCCCGGTCGAGGACAAGACCGCCGCGCTCGAAGACCTGCGCTCGGTCATCGGCGACGATCTCGCCGCAGCCTACAAGATCACCGACAAGGGCGCCCGGCAGGACGCGGTGAACGATGCCCGTGCCAAGGCGCGTGCGCATTACGCCGACTTGGAGGAAAGCGATCCGGCCGAATACATGGGCCGCCTGAAGCTCGTGAAGAAGCTGGAAAGCGACATCGTGCGCAAGGCGATCCTGAAGGACGGCCAGCGTATCGACGGTCGCAAGACCGACGAGGTCCGCCCGATCGAGGCGCAGGTCGGCCTGCTGCCCCGCACGCACGGTTCGGCCCTGTTCACGCGCGGCGAAACGCAGGCGATCTGCACCACCACGCTGGGCACCAAGGATGCCGAGCAGATGATCGACGGGCTCGAAGGCCTTTCGTACAGCCACTTCATGCTGCACTACAACTTCCCGCCCTATTCGGTCGGCGAAGTGGGTCGCTTCGGCTTCACCAGCCGTCGCGAGACCGGACACGGCAAGCTCGCATGGCGCGCGCTGCACCCGGTGCTGCCGGCCCATGAAGATTTCCCGTACACCATCCGCATCCTGTCCGACATCACCGAGTCCAACGGCTCGAGCTCGATGGCGACGGTGTGTGGCGGCTGTCTGGCCATGATGGATGCAGGCGTTCCGATCGAGCGTCCGGTTTCCGGCATCGCGATGGGCCTCATCCTGGAAGGCGAGGACTTCACCGTCCTGTCCGACATCCTGGGTGACGAGGACCACCTCGGCGACATGGACTTCAAGGTGGCCGGTTCCGAAAAGGGCATCACCAGCCTGCAGATGGACATCAAGGTTGCCGGGATCACCAAGGAGATCATGGAAACCGCGCTCGAGCAGGCCAAGGCCGGCCGTGCGCACATCCTGGGCGAAATGGAAAAGGCGCTCGGCTCCTCGCGCGGCGAAGTGTCCAAGCACGCCCCGCGCATCGAGACGATGCAGATCGACAAGTCGAAGATCCGCGACGTCATCGGCACGGGCGGCAAGGTCATCCGCGAGATCGTGGCGGAAACCGGCGCCAAGGTCGACATCGACGACGAGGGCACGATCAAGATCAGCTCTTCCAACGCCGACGAGATCGAAGCCGCACGCAAGTGGATCGAAGGCATCGTCGAAGAAGCGGAAGTCGGCAAGATCTACAACGGCAAGGTCGTCAACATCGTCGACTTCGGCGCGTTCGTGAACTTCATGGGCGGCAAGGACGGTCTCGTCCACGTGTCCGAAATGAAGAACGAGCGGGTCGAGAAGCCGACCGACGTCGTGTCCGAAGGCCAGGAAGTTAAGGTCAAGGTCCTCGAGATCGACAACCGCGGCAAGGTCCGCCTGTCGATGCGCGTCGTAGACCAGGAAACCGGCGAGGAACTGGAAGACACCCGTCCGCCGCGTGAACCGCGTGGCGATCGCGAAGGTGGGGGCCGTGGTGGCCGCGGCGGCGACCGTCGTGGTGGCCGTGGTCGCGGACCGCGCAACGATCGCGGCGGAGACCGTGGTCGCGGTGGTGACAATGACGGCGGTTCGAACGAGGGCGGGAGCCACATTCCCGACTTCCTGAAGGACTGACCCCAGCGATACGAATCCACTTGCGGGTGGATGCCTGAAAAATCGGGCCGCGCGAGATCGTTCGCGCGGCCCTTTTTTATCGCGTTCGTTCTTGTGTCCTTCAGGCAAGCCGTGCGATATGCGCGACGGGTCGAATGAGGAGATCGGGATATGCGGCGCTCTGCCTTCGCTCTGGGACTGGCTTTCGCAGCCTTCGGCGGTTCGCCGGCAATGGCCGGCGGGGGGTATTGCACCGAAGACTATCGACCGGAAAAACCCGAGCTCGGCTGTGCCAGCCAGATCGCCATCGCACCCGGAAACGACAGCCGCATCAACCTCTTCCTGCTGGTCCAGGACCGCGCCGGGTCCAGCGGGACCGGCAAATCCTACCCGGACATGGACTGGCGCACATTTTTCGGGCGCAACTACTTCCAGTGGGGCGATCTCGTATCCGCCTGGTACCCGGGCTTCCGCGACGAGGAGCCCGACGGTTACTGGTCGTCCGATTCGTATTACGGCACGCGCTGCCAGACGCTCGATTCAGGCGCGAAGGCCTATCTCGGACGCCTTGCCGCAGTGTCGGGGATCGATGCCGACACCCGTGACCACCTGACGGCCGCGCGCGCCGGACTGGCTGTATATTGCGAGGACGACGAAGCGGAAGCCGCTGCATCGGGCGCATCCGTTCCGCCGGCCGATTTCTCGATCGCCGAAGGCTACGCTCTCTACAACGAGGCATCCGCCGCGTTCTATGCCGGCGACTGGAACCGCGCGAACCGTTTCTACGGGATCCTTTCCAATTTCGGCCGGGACGAGTGGCTGCGGGAAACCGGGACCTACATGGTTGCTCGCAATGCGCTGAACGAGGCGATCTCGACCGGCTTCGACCAATGGGGGTATTTCGACTACGCGGAGGCACAGGCGGCTTCCGCGGCCCGGTCAGAAGAGGCATTGCGCGCTTACCTGGCCGCCTTCCCGAGCGGCACCTACGCCGGATCGGCCAGCGGGCTCATCCGCAAGGCGCTCTGGCTGCAACGCAAGGACGCGGAACTCGCCGAAATCTACCGCGCGATGCTGGACGCCAGCGATCCGGCGTCTGCCGAGACTGTCCGGGTGATCGAGGAAATCGACGACAAGCTGCTGGTGCGCGATACCGGGAACGCCAATCTGGGCGCGGAACTCGCTGCCGCTAATCTCCTGCTGCGTATGCGCGAATGGTCGCCCTGGGGCGAAGAACGGGACGAAGCCCTGACTGCGCAGGCGCTCGAGGCGCAGGCGGATCGCTTCGCGGACCGGCCAGAGCTCTGGAGCTTCCTGAAGGCGAGCCATGCGTTCTACGTCCAGGACGATCCGCGCGCGGTCCTGTCCCTTATTCCCGACGATGCGCAGCGGACCAGCCATTCGCCGCTCAACTTCAGCCGTCAGTACCTTCGCGGCCTTGCGCTGCACGCAACCGGTGACCGGCTGGAAGCGAGCTTCTGGCTGGAGCTGCTCGAAGGCGCGGATGGCCTCTACCAGCGGCCGGCCGTCGAACTGGCCTTGGCGCGCGAATGGGAGCAGTCGGACCAGCTGGACACGGTCTTTGCCGAGAATTCGCCGATAACCGATGCGCGTATCCGCCGCATCCTCATCGGCAGTTCCGCCGGCCCGGATTTGCTGAAGGGACTGCTGACGCGCACCGACCTCGACCAGGGGGAACGCGATTTCGCGCGTTTCACGGTGCTCTACAAGCAGCTGGTCCGCGGCCGCTACGCCGGTTTCCTCGAAGACCTGCCGCAGAGCGCTCCGCCGATCGGGGAAGACGGGGGGCTGTGGGGGCTTTACGAGCAGGACGGTGCGCCGGTCGCCCTGTTCACGGCGGGCGAAACGTCGGACGGTTATCCGTGTCCCGCTCTGCGCACGACGGTCGAACGGTTGCAGCGCGATGCGCGCGACGTGAAGGGCCGGTTGTGTCTTGGCGACTGGTACCGGCTGAACGGGTTCGACGATTTCAGCCTTGCCGTCGATCCATGGAGGCAGGACTCCGAGAGCGGACCGGCGGCGTTGGGAGACAGGAACTACTTCCCCGGTACTGTCATCCCGCGGCATGATTTCTACACTTCGATCATGGCGGATCGATCCGCCGCGCCGGACGATCGCGCCTATGCCCTGTACCGGGCGATCCGGTGCTACGCGCCCGCGAACAGCAACACCTGCGGCGGCGAAGGCGTGGAGGAAAGCACGCGCGCTGCGTGGTATCGCAGGCTGAAGTCCGAATACGGAACGTCGCGCTGGGCGCGGGAGCTCACCTATTACTGGTAGGAAGCTGTCCGGCATCGCGATGGCCCTGCTCTTGGCAGGGTGCAGCCCGTCCGCGTCGGGACCGGTCGTCGCGGACGATTTCGATGCGTTCTACCTCTGGACGGGAGTGCGTCCCCCTGCTGCGATGGACGATGCGCAGGCAGTCTATCTTCTGTGGGGGGAATTGCGGAAGGACGATCCGTCGGGCATCGTACCGCTGCGGCGAGAGGTGCCCTCGGCGGACAACGAGGAAGTCTGGCTGGTGGTTCGCTCCGAGCGGCTGGATTGGGAAGAAGACGCCTACGTCGCGCTGATGCGCGAGGCCGGCCGATGGCAGAAACGCGCCAACCTGACGGGAATTCAGGTGGATTTCGACAGTTCGACCGGGCGGCTCGGCGATTACGGCGCTTTCCTTGCGGAAATGCGGCGGCAGGTCCCGCCGATGCTGAAGCTGTCGGCGACCGGGCTGATGGACTGGCCCGCCAATGCGTCCGACGCGGACCTCGCGTCGCTGCGCGCCTCGCTCGACGAGATCGTGATCCAGACCTACCAGGATCGCACCACATTGCCGGATTATGCGCGTTATCTTTCGTCGTTGGACCGGCTGGACATGCCGCACCGGGTCGCACTGGTCGAAGGTGGCGAATGGGACCCGCCGGCCGGATTGGAGAGCCGCGAAGGCTTCAAGGGTTATGTCGTCTTCCTGCTGGGGGATCAGCGGATCGGCAGCGCACCCAGATAGTCCCGCTTGCCGATATCGAGCCCCTTCATCCGCAGGACGTCGTAAGCGGTGGCAGCGTGGAAATAGAAGTTGGGGGTGGAAAAGCGCAGCAGGAAGTCCTGTACCCCGAACGTCCAGGCGATCTTCTCGCCGATCCGGAAAGTCATTTCGTTCCCGGCGATGCTTTCCAGCAGGTCGGGATCGAGTTCTTCCAGATAGCGGCTCGCATCGTCGAGCTTCTCCCGCAAGCCTTCGAAATCCTCGGGTGGGGGATCCATGTACGGGGTGAATTCGCCTTCCTGTGCGCACTGGACAGCGTAGGCCGAATGGGTCCAGCAGCTGGCAACCTGGTAGGCGAAGGGCAGCATGGATCCGCTCAGACGCGCGCCGATCAGCTCGCTCGGCGAATGGCCTTCTTCCTCGCACCACGCCTCGGCCTTTCCGACAAGACCGCCTACCGACCCCAGAACCTGAAGCCAGCCTGGCACGAGCGCTTCGTGCAATGTCAGCGCCATGGATCCCCTCCCTGCATTTCCGGAGACAGCCCTAATCGCTGCGGCGGGATGTTCAAGCGGGTCCGTCGATGCGGAACACAGGCGCCCCCAGCCGCGCGATCTGCGCCTCGTCATGGCTCACGAGCAGGGTCGGCAGGGACAGTCGCTCACGGATGGTCTCGAGCGCCGAGAGGATGATTTCGGCCCTCTCGGCATCGAGCGAGACAAGGGGCTCGTCCAAGAGGAGGAGCGACGGCGCACTCAGCAGCGCGCGCCCTATGGAAACGCGGCGCTTTTCCCCGCCGGACAAAGTCCCCGGCCTGCGATCACGCAGCGCTTCGATGCCCAGCATCGCAATGATCTCCGCGCGCGGGAGCGGCGAGGGCCTGCCTTTGGCCAGCCTTGCCCCGTAGTCCAGATTGCGGGCGACGCTCATGTGCGGGAACAGCCGATCGTCCTGGAAGACATATCCGATCCGCCGCCTGTCCGGGGTCAGGGCGATCCGGGCGCCTGCATCGAACAGGGTGCTGCCTTCCACGCGGATATGCCCGGCGTCGGGCGCAAGAAGTCCGGCAACGCAATCCAGCATCGTCGTCTTGCCGGCTCCGGATGGACCGACAAGGGCGATCAGCGGCGCGTCGCTGACGATCGCAGGCGCGATCGAGCAGTCCCCGCGCGTTTTGGAAAAGGCGATGTCAAACGACATGCGCGCGTGTCCCGGCCTGCCTGCGCACGAGCCATTCGCTCGCCAGCAGCGCGCCCAGCGAAAGTATCACGGACAGGATTGCCAGCCGCGCGACGGCGCTTTCCGTTCCGGGGACCTGCAGCTCGGTGTAGATCGCCAGCGGGAGTGTCCGGGTTTCCCCCGGGATGTTCGCGGCAAAGGTGATGGTCGCGCCGAACTCGCCGATGCTCCGGGCGAAGCCGAGCATGGTTGCCGCCGCCAGTCCCGGAAGCGTGAGGGGCAGAGTGATTGTGCGAAAGGCGTACCAGCGGCTCGCGCCCAGCGTGCGCGCCGCAGCCACCAGTTTTCGGTCGACGGCCTCTATCGACAGGCGCAGCGCCCGCACCATCAGTGGCAGCGCCATGACGCCCGCGGCGATCACCGCCCCGGTCCAGCGGAACGCGAAGGTCAGGCCGAACGTCTCGAACAGCCAGCCACCCACTACGCCGCCGCGGCCCAGCACCAGCAGGAGCACGTAACCGGTCACGACCGGGGGCAAGACCAGCGGGAGATGGACCACCGCGTCCAGCACCGTGCGGCCTGGAAACCGCTTGCGCGCCAGCACCCACGCCAGGGCGTAGGCCATGGGCAGGGTCGCGATCACCGCCACCAGCGCCACCCGCAGGGACAGGACGACGATCTGCCATTCAGCATCCGTCAGCATCGCGTCAGGGCACCTTCAGGTGATGCTTCGCGAAGATCGCCTGCGCTGACGGGGAGGCGAGAAAGTCGAAAAACGCCTGCGCCTGTGGATGGCCGCTTACCGGTACGATGACGGCTGTGTATTCGATGGGCGAATGCATGGCGGACGGGATTGGATAGGCAACCTCGACCGCATCGCTCGACGCGACATCGCTCGCATAAAGGATGCCGCGCTCCGCCTCGCCTCGTTCGAGCAGGACCAATGCCGCGCGCGCGTTCTCCGCCGGAATCGCGATCACGCCGCGCGGATCCGCGATGCCGAGGTTCGCAAGCGCTTCCGCGGCATAGGCCCCCAGCGGAACGGTCGCGGGATCGCCGGTCACGAGGCCGCCTCGCGCGATCTCGCCCGCCAGGTCCGGCGCGGTATCCTGCGCCCCGGCGGGGACGGCCAGAACGAGGTCGTTCCGCGCGACGACGCGGAAATTGCCTGAATCGACGCTCCCCTGTGCCAGCAGGAAGTCGGTCCAGCGGCTGTCGGCTGACACAAACACGTCCGCCGGTGCGCCCTGTTCGATCTGGCGGGCGAGGGCGGAAGACGAGGCGAAGGAGAAGACCGGCGCTTCGTTACCGCGCGCTTCCCACGCCGCGC
Source organism: Qipengyuania sp. JC766 (assembly GCF_040717445.1). Taxonomy (NCBI): domain Bacteria; kingdom Pseudomonadati; phylum Pseudomonadota; class Alphaproteobacteria; order Sphingomonadales; family Erythrobacteraceae; genus Qipengyuania; species Qipengyuania sp. JC766. The sequence continues at coordinate 2,684,215 of NZ_JBFEFL010000001.1, forward strand.
CGATTTCTTCCATGGCCGGACGCAGGCTGGCCGCGGCGAACACGGTCGGCCCGCCCGATTGACCCGGCGCGCAGCCCGCAAGGGCCAGCACGATGCAGCAGAAGCTTGCCATCAATCGGACCATGGGGCCGGTCTAGCCCCGGCTGGACGCCCGGTCCATCCGGCTCCGGTCCTGTCCCGAAGTTCAGCTTACGCCGAGGCAGCTTCCCACGCGTGCGGGGGGCAGTTCCTGCCCGCTGTCAGGATCGCGGATGTCGAAACGGATCACACCGCCGGCTTCGATGAAACCGCGATAGCCTTCCTTGCAGACCACCGGGCGGAGAATCTTCGTCAATTCGAATGGGGACACTTCGCCGACGCGGTCGAGCGAGGTGTCGGCTTCCAGAACCAGTTCGCGACCGTCGGCCCGGACCGTGTGGATGGAAAAGCCGTCTTCTTCCATCGGCAGCCACCACTGCACGCCCTGCGCCACGAAGCGGGCCCGGTCCTCGATCGAACCATCGAACTGGGGGCCCTCCATTCGGTCGGACTGCCCGCAGGCGGACGCGACCAGGCAGAGCGGGATGACGGCAAGTCGGGCAAGCATGCGCATGGCACGCATCCTTACGATGTCGCGCCTAACACAGCGCTAACGACGATTGCGGCTGGCGTTCAGGTATGGCCCGCCCGGCCCGACGGGGGCGAGCCGCGCGCGTCAGCGGACGCGCGGGCCACCGAAGGGCAGGGGCGGCGGGGGACGGCGCGCACCGCGGGGCAGCTGCGCCTGGAAGGCCCGCCCGCAATGCTCGACGCAATATGGGAAGCCCGGGTTCACCGGATCGCCGCAGAAATGGAAGTCGGGTTCGCCCGGATGGCCCATCGGCCAGCGGCAGACCTTCTCGCTGAGGTCGAGCAGGCTGGTCTTGTCCGCAATCGATGGATCCGGCTTGGCCGGGACCAGCCGGCGCGGCGGCGCGGGCGGGATCGGGGCCTGTTGGTCGCCCGGGCCCTGCCGCTGGAAGCCACCGGGGCCGATCGAGACGATTCGGGGCAGGTCCGACCGCGGATTGGGCATCGGCTGGGACGCGTTGACCGGTCCTTGCGGCTGCGCCTTGGGCGCATCGGCCGGTGCTGTCAGCGGCGCACCGGACGGCTTGGCCGCCGCCTTGGGTGCGGGCTTCTTCGCGGGCGCCGGCGCCTTCGCGGCCTTCACCTTCTTCGCCTTTTCCTTCGCCTTCACGGGGCTCGGCCGGGCTTTCAGGCCCAGCCGGTGCGCCTTGCCGATCACGGCGTTGCGGCTGACATCGCCCAGCTCGTCGGCAATCTGGCTCGCGGTTGCGCCGCTTTCCCACATTTTCTTCAGCGTCGCGATGCGTTCGTCGGTCCAGCTCATGAAGCGATATCGTCCTGTTACTCTAGCCTGGCGGTTGCGCCGCCCGATGGCGCGCCCTAGGTCCGCGCCGATGGCCGATCAAGCACAACCGGAATTCGAACCGCAAGCCGCACTCGTCGATACCGAGGCACACCATGCGGGCGGGAATTTCAGCCCGCGTGGCGTCCCGGTCATTTCCGGGATAAACCGCATCGGTCTGTGGAGCCTCTATATTAAGGAGGTTCGCCGTTTTCTCAAGGTGCAGACGCAGACGATCTGGGGTCCTGCGGTCAGCACGATCCTGTTCCTGGTGATCTTCGACGTGGCGCTTGGGCGGGGCGGGCGTGTCGTGCTCGGCGTCCCGTTCGCGGATTTCATCGCGCCGGGCCTGATCGTGATGGCGATGATGCAGAACGCCTTCGCCAATGCGAGCTTCAGCCTGCTGGCCGGCAAGATCCAGGGAACCATCATCGACCTGCTGATGCCGCCGCTTTCCGAAGGGGAGCTGATGGCGGGCATCGTGGCCGCCGGGATCACCCGCGGCTTCATGGTCGGCGGCGCGCTGGCACTGGCGATCGTGATCTATCCGGGGGCCAGCCTGCATTACGCCCACGGCTGGGCGATCCTCCTGTTCGGTCTGCTGGGCGCGGCGATGCTGAGCCTGTTCGGCCTGCTGACGTCGATCTGGGCGGAGAAGTTCGATCACAACGCGGCCATCACGACACTGGTGGTCGCGCCGCTGGCGCTGTTGTCGGGCACATTCTACCTGATCGACAACCTTAGCGGTCCGTTTGAGGCGATCAGCCGCGCTAATCCGTTCTTCTACGTGATCTCCGGCTTCCGCTATGGCTTCCTGGGGGAAAGCGATATCGGCGAAGGCGCGGGCGCGGTCCTGCAGGCGGCGCTGGGCCTCGGCCTGTTCAACCTGGCGCTGGCCTTCGTGACCTACCGCGTCCTGAAAAGCGGGTGGAAGCTGAAGGACTGATCCTTGCGGATCAATGCGTCAGCGAACGGCGCATGCGGTATCGTCCGCCGGTAAACCCTTCGAACAGTTCGTGTACGGTGGGATGGTCCACCGGTCCGCCCTCGGCGTCGGCTACCAGGTTCTGCTGGCTGACATAGGCGACATAGCTGCTCTCGTCGTTCTCGGCGAGCAGGTGGTAATAGGGCTGGTCGCGAGGCGGCCTGATCTCTTCGGGAATCGATTCGTACCATTCTTCGCTGTTGGCGAAGACGGGATCGATATCGAACACCACGCCGCGAAAATCGAAGCGGCTGTGGCGCACGACGTCGCCGATCGCGAAGCGGGACTGGTTGGCCAGCGGCGCATCGATGGTGCGGCCGGCCTGGTGCGAGAAGAATTGGCTGCGGTCCATGTTACCGAAGATATAGGATCGCAGATGAAGGGGGCAAGAACGCGATGGTGCGCATCCCCGGTTTCGCGCATCGAAAGGGGTTGGCAAGCGCCCCCCTCTGGGCTAGGCGCGCCGCTTCGCGAAACGACCCGCCGGGCCTCGCAACATGCGGAGAGGTGGCAGAGAGGTCGAATGCGCCGCACTCGAAATGCGGTATGCGGGCAACCGTATCGTGGGTTCGAATCCCACCCTCTCCGCCATTGTCACAATCAGGTCTCGCCAAATTGAAAAGGGCGACGGATTGCTCCGCCGCCCCTCTGATGAAGTTCAATGTTCAGTCGCCGATTTCAGCGCAATTCGACTGCGTTGGACTTGGTCGTCTCGGTGGTTCCCGTGTGCTTGCTCCACGCCCGGTCGTGGAAATAGAAAGCGACGGTCTGGACCAGCGGTTCGATCATGCCGATGGCAAGTGCGGCCCTCCAGTCCTGCGTGAGAACGTAAGCTACTGTTATCGCGACCAGAAAATGCATGATCGCGTAGCTGCCGGTCTTGTAGCAGGTGATCCGGAAGCAGCTTGCGTGCGAATGTGCCATGCCTCCCCTCCCGTTAGCCGGCGCTCAGTCGGATCGAGCCGTTGACGCCATTGGGGAAGAAGCCGCCCCGGTCGGTCGCCATCGCGTTCAGGTACGCGATGTTGAGGACCTGGCCGGTGGTCCGGCTGTAGGCGATCGCATTCTGGTCTGCCGGAACGATATTGCTTCCATTGCCAAACGGCGTGTTGCGCGCCCTGACGCCCTGATCGAGGTCGGACGATCCATCGAGGCTGTCCCGCGCGTTCGAGATTGCTTCGGACGCATCGATGAGCGCCGGAGTCTGGATGCCCTTGCGGAAGAGCACCGTGCGAACGAGCCCTGCGTGATAGGCCTCCGCCGCCAGGATCCCGGCCGCTGCCTCCAGGAACGTCTTGTTCGTGATGAGCGGCGAGGCTCCCTTGTAGGCCGTCACCCCGACATCTTCGAAGATGTACGCGCCGAGCAGGAAATTCTCGTCGCTGGCATATGGGTCGAAGCTCTGGTTGGCGCCGATCAGGCCCGCCGCGCGCGCGGCGACGGAAAACGCACCGTTCGGAGCGGCGGAGATATCGATTGCGGGTTGCGCGACCGCCGTGGATCCGATCGCCTGTCGCAGGAAGGCGACATGGGCGCGCTCGTCCGAGGCGATCTCGCGGGCGTACTGAGCCACCAGCGGGTCCTGGAAGTTCACCTGTCGTCCGCCTGTCACGGAGCCCCGATTGCCGGGTCCGCCCAGCAGCGTGCTGGGAAGGCCGGAGCCGAGCGCCGCGAAGGAATAGAACTGCGCCTCGAGGTATTCGAGGTTGAGAGCGAAGTTCAGGACGTCCGCGTCCGTGATGCCCGCGGGCGGCGGAGTCGGTGTCGGCGTGGGCGTCGGCGTCGGCGCGGGTCCGACAATCGGATCATCGTCGCCGAAGCAGCCGCCCAGGAGCGCGGCTCCGCCGACGACGGCAGTGCCCTGACCTGCGACCTTGATGAACTTCCTGCGATCCGCGCGGCGGGCGTCGCATGCTTCGAGCACCTCGAGGATGGTATCGTTCTTTTTCATGATGGTATCCTTTCGCCCGGATCAGTTGGACGCGCTCATGCGCAGGGTTCCGTTGACGCCGTTCGGGAAGAAGCCGCCGCCCGTGACCGCCATGTTGTTGAGATAGACGATGTTCAGCACCTGTCCGGCGGACCGGCTGAAGGCGATTCCGTTTTCGTCCAGCGGCGCGATGTTGCTGGCGACGCCTCCGCTCATCCGCGACGTCGTGAGGCCCTGATCGAGGTCGCTCTGCCCGTCGAGGCTGTCGCGCGCGTTCGAGATCGCGATGCTCGCATCGATCAGCGAAGGGGTCTGGAGGCCCTTCGCATACAGTGTCGTGCGCACGAGGCTGGCGTGATAGGCTTCGACGGCGAGGATGCCCGCGGCCGCTTCCAGGAAGGTCGCGTTGCTGATGAGGGGCGACGCTCCCTTGTAGGCCGTGACACCCACATCTTCGAAAATGTAGGCTGCGAGCAGGAAATTCTCGTCATTGGCGTACGGATCGAATGACTGGCCGGGGCCGATAAGTCCCGCCGCGCGTGCGGCGGTGGAGAAAGCGCCTGTCGGGCTGGTACCGATGTCGATGGTCGGCTGCGCGACGACGGCCGAACCCAGTGCCTGGCGAAGGAACGCGACATGCGCCTGCTCGTCCGCGGCGATTTCGCGGGCGTACTGCGCGACGGCCGTGTCGGTGAAGTTGACCCGTCGTCCGCCGGTCGCCTGACCGCGCGTGCCTGAGCCGCCCAGCAGGTTTTCGGGAAGGCCCATGCCGGTTGCGGCCTGGACGTAGAACTGGGCCTCGAGATATTCGAGGTTGAGGGCGAAGTTGAGGATGTCTGCGTCGGAAACGGATTGCGCCATGACCGGACCGGCCTGGTTGGCGAGGACGAAACCGCCCGCAGCCGTGGATGCGGCGGCGAAACCGCTGAACAGGTCGCGGCGCCTGACGCGCCGCTGCTCCCGCTTTTCGAGCGCGTCGACTACTTCATACTCATCCGTCATGGATTCCTCCTCGAAAGGCGTTTTTCTTGGAGGTCAGAGGATATGGATGCGGGTGTATCGCGCATCCCAGCGTACGAGAACGTACCTAAATCTTTGCGCCGACTGCGAAACTTAAACTACTTTATCTCTGGATTGCAGGGCACCGGCTACGTTCGATCACGAGAAATCGCTCGATCCGATTCGTAACTTCGGACGGCAACCTCGCTGGTGGAGAGACCGATGCCGACAACGCTTGCCGGGCGTGCTTTCGATGCTTCCGAAAGCTTGCGTAACAGGTTTCTGGACTCGCTCAGCGCTCTCGACCTCGCGGCGATTACACCCGACATGGCACGAATGTCATGCTGTGCAGGCGAGAAGCTGGGATCGGCCGGCATTTCCGACAGCCATGTGTTCTTCCCCCTCTCGCTCGTGGCCAGCTTTGCCCTTCCGTCGCGCAGATGCGGGATCGGCATGGTCGGGCGCGAGGGCGTCATCGGCTGGGAGGCGATACTCGGCCTTGCCGCTCCCAATTTCGAGGCGCGTGTCCTGTTCGATGGGGGTACGATGCTGGCCATGTCCGTATCCAAGCTTCGCAATGCCTGCTTTTCCCGGCCCACGCTGTCGATGAGCCTGCTGCGGTTCGTACAGCGGCACAGTCTTCAACTCGGTTGCCTTGCAAATTCGGGCGTGTCGGCGAACATTCCCCAGCGCGTGGGAGCATGGCTGCTCATGCTGCATGACCGGATCGACGGTGATTTTATTGCCATCACCCACAGCGAGCTCGCCGATCAACTGGACATCAGGCGCGCGAGCGTCACCGAGGCGCTTCACCTGCTGGAGGGTGATGGAGCCGTCGGCTGCAAGCGGGGGCAGATTTTCATCCGGGATCGCGAGACGCTGGAAATTGCCGCCGACTTCGCCTATCACCGCAGGAGTTCTTACCGGCCCCGGATAAAGGGATCGCCTCACGAAAAGCGTGGCGGGCGGGACTGCGCTGCAATGCTGCGACGTCGATTGGTCGAATGAGCCAATCCGTTCCGCGAAAGGTGAGGATACTGGTATCTTAAAAAGCGAGGAAGACGTCCGCGACGAGATCGAGGACATCAAACGCCGTTCCCTGTCGCGCGTGGCGGGGTTCGGAAACCTGTCGCCGGGCGAGATCGAGGCCCTCGGCGATATGGCGGGGCCACACCGGATCGTGCGGCGCGGGTTGGACATCCGCGCAGAGCATCACAAACCGACCGATCTTTGCCTGCTTGTCCACGGATGGGCGGCGACGGCTGCCTTTCTTCCGGACGGGTCGCGTCAACTGACGTCGTTGAGATTGCCGGGTGACATGATGGGGCTGTCCGCTCTGGCCATGACCCGCCCGATCGATTCCGTGATCGCCCTTACGGATGTCGTCGTTTGCGACATCGCGGTGAATGAGCTCGTTCGCATCTTCGAGAACAATCCCCGGCTCGCGCTGATCCTGTTCCTGATTTCGCAGGAGGAAAGGACACTGGCGATGGAGAGGCTGATGCTGATGGGGCAGGCCCGAGCGGATGCGCGGCTGGCGGCGCTGTTCGTCCGTCTCCACGAACGCAACGCCCAGATGTTCGATGATGCCCCGCTCACTTTCTACATGCCACTGACCCAGCGCGAGATGGGCGAAATGATCGGCGTCAGCGACGTCCACATCAATGCGCTGATCAAGGATCTGAGGACGTGCGAGATCATCGAAATCGGGGGCCGGGAATTGAACATCCTCGATATCGATCGTCTGGTCGAACGGTCGGGTCTGTCGTCCTGGAATCGCGTGAAACCCGATTGGCTTCCCATCCCGTCGTGCTGACACGCCTCCGGCCCATCTAAAACGCCAAGGGACTTTCATCCCCGCTCCGAATGCTGGTAACGGGCGGCTGACATTCTCCCGCATGCAACCGGATCGGAACCTGCCTTGACCCGCGAACTTACTTCCATGCTGCAGACTGCGCCCGTCGTGCCGCTGGTGTCCGCAGACGATCCGGACGTCGCGATCCGCACGGCAGAGGCGCTGCGCGACGGCGGGCTGGGTGTCATCGAGGTGGTGATGCGCAGCGACGGTGCGCAGGCGGCGATGGAAGCGATCGCGGCCCGGGTCGAAGGCGTCGTGGTCGGCGCGGGAACGGTGCTGACGCTGGACCAGGCGAAATCGGTCAGCGATTCCGGCGCGCAGTTCATCGTTTGTCCGGGCCTCGTGGACGACATCGCCCGACATTGCCTCGACACTGGAATGCCGATCTATCCCGGCACGGTCACGGCGGGCGAAGTCCAGCGGGCCTACGCGCTCGGCCTTCGGGAAGTGAAGTTCTTCCCCGCGAGCCTGTCCGGCGGTGTCCCGATGCTGACCGCGCTCGGTTCGGTCTTCAGGGAAATGCGCTTCATGCCGACGGGTGGCATTTCCGCGGACAACCTCGCGGATTATCTCGCGCTCGATCATGTGCTGGCCTGCGGCGGCAGCTGGCTGACGCCCGGAGATGCGATTGCGTCGGGCGATTACGCACGCGTCACGCAGCTGGCCCGGGAAGCGGTCGCCATCGCGCAGTCCGCGCGGGGCAGCTGACGGACGCGGCTTGTGGCAGGGGAGGGCTCGCGGCCCGATGCAGGGCCTGGGCGACGAACGGAATGGATGACGGAAAGCGGGATGTGGGCAGGCGGGTGACATCGTTCGACGTGGCGGAGCGGGCCGGCGTCAGCCAGTCCACCGTGTCGCGCGCCCTGGCCGGATCGCCGCAAATCACGCCGCAGACCCGTGCTCGGGTGACCGCGGTGGCGCAGGAACTGGGCTATCTCGTCGATCACCGCGCCTCGCGCCTCCGCACCGGGCGGACCGATACGATCGCGGTGGTGATCCTCGGCCGGCCCGAGGATGCGACCCGTTCTGCCAACCCGTTCTATTTCGAGCTCCTCGGAAGCATCTGCGAAGCCGCATCGCAGCGCGGGCTCGAAGTGCTCGTCTCGCTGCAGTCCGAGGAAGGTGAGTTCTTCGGCGATTATGTCGGGCGCGGGCAGGCGGACGGGGTGATCGTGGTCGGATCCGCACGCAACACGCGCGCGTGGACGCATTTCCGGGAATTGCAGGAAGCGAGCCCCCGGGTCGTGTTCTGGGGATCGCCCTTCGACGATGCCGGCTGGGTTCGGTCGGACAATTTTGCCGGTGGGCGGCTCGCCGTGCGCCACCTGCTGGAGCACGGCTATCGCCGGATCGCCTTCGTCGGACCGCTGGAAGAACGGCTGGGCCAGTTCCAGGAGCGGTTCGACGGTTATGCCGCGGAACTGGCCGCGCACAAAATGGAGCCGGTTTTTCTGCCGTCCTACGACGCGCTGGATCGTTACGCGCAGGGCAGCGGGGCGGCAGCGGCCCTGATGGAACGGGATCCTCGGATCGACGCCGTCTTCGCCGCGAGCGACCAGCTCGCCTTCGGTGTGTTGGAATACCTCCAGTCGCACGGCATCGCAGTGCCGGACGAAATCGGCCTGGTGGGGTTCGATGGAATGGCCGCGGGGACAATCTGCAGCCCGGCTCTCACCACGGTCGCGCCCGATCTGCGCAAGGCTGCCGCCATGCTGCTCGACGCGATGGACGGGACCGCGGGGCCCTCTTCCGAGCGCGTGCCGGTCGAACTGATCGAACGGGCGAGCGTGCGCGCACGCAAAGCCTGAATTTCCGTGGCGTAAACGAAATGCGGGAGCCCGTGAGGCTCCCGCATTCCTTGGGGCAGGGCGGCATAACGCGCCGCCCCGGGGCCGGGATTGGTCAGAAGCCGAAAGCGACGCCCACGCGCCCGCCGGTGGTATCGTCGGCGGTGGAGCCGGCAACGCCGGCGGAGACGTAGATGCGCGGAGAGATGCGTGCGCTGACTGCGCCGGAGAAGCCCTGCTCCCCACCGAAGGTGGATGCATTGAGGCTGACCGAGACGTTCGAGTCCGGCACGATCATGGTGCCGCCGAACGCCATCGCCGCCGCGATACCGCCACGCGTGAACTCGTCGAGCTCCTGCAGCTGGAAATCGAGCTGGTCGACCCGGCCCTCGAGGGTGGCAACACGGCCGCTCAGGGCGTCGAACTGCGCATCGGTGACCGCAGCGATCGGCGGGGCCCCGGGAAGCGCAAGACCGGTATCGTTCGAGCGGGCGAGCGTACGGGTCCCGGTGCCGGTGCCGCTGCCGCTGCCGGCAGGCGGTTCGGCAACCGTGGTTTCCTCGCCCCGGAGGACGACCTGCGCGCCCTCGGCCCCGCTACCGGCCCG